>NZ_RZOI01000418.1:0-5362 GCF_004022645.1 Mesorhizobium sp. M4A.F.Ca.ET.020.02.1.1
GGCCAGTATTTGTCGGCGGCGAGCTTGGCCAGCGCCGGCGCTTCCGGGTCGGTCTTGTCGGCGTCGGTCTTCTTGCCGACGACGACCGTCGTGGTCATCACCTTGTTGGCGTCTTCCGACCCGTCGAAAAGGTTGGTTTCATAGAAGCTTTCGCCCTTCTCGGCCTTGCCGATCAGTTCCACCAGATGCTGGGTCGGGAACTGGGTGGCGGCGAGCTCCAGGCTGTTCTTCTCGGGCTTGTCGATGTCGACCTTGAGGCCCTTGGGCTCCCTGGTCGCCATGCCCTTGACCTCCTTGTCGAGATTCTGGTCGACGAAGGATTTGGTGACGAAGGAGAAGGTCTTGCCCTCGGCATCCTCGAAAGTGGTCGTCTGTTGATCGGTCAGACGCGTATTGTCGTTGGTGACGATCTGGGTGACGAAGCGGAACTTTACCGTGTAGCCCTCGCAGGGCGAGCCATTGAATTCGTAGACCATGCGGCCCGAAATGCCGGTTATGCCGGAGCGGTCGGATGCCTTGTTGAGGGTCAGGTCGTAGACCGCGCGGTGCGCCTGCAGCGCCGGAACGGCAAAGGCGGGAGCCACCAGGAACAGCGCTGGCACAAGAACGGCAGGGAATGCTAGGCGCTTTGCGCGCATATGGTGCTCCGATCGTCGCGGCTGATGGCAGGCCGCAGGGAAAGATGGTCCAGCTTAAAAAAAGTCATGGCGGAAGCGAGGCAAAAATAGCAATTTCGGCCCGGCTCGCGCGGCGTCTTCAAGCAATAGGGAAATACGATGGGTGAAACAATCGAAAAGCGGCTAAGCGATCTCGGCGTCACAATTCCGGCTGCCGCCGCGCCGGCCGCCAACTATGTGCCCTATTGCCGGACCGGCAATCTGCTGTTCACGGCGGGGCAGTTGCCGCTCAAGGACGGCAAGCTGCAGGCGAGCGGCCTACTCGGCCGCGACGTCGATACGGCGACTGGCAAGGAAGCCGCAAAATACTGCGCCATCAACATTCTGGCGCAGGCCAAGGCAGCGCTCGGCGATCTCGGGAAGGTCCGGCGCCTGGTCAAGATCACCGTCTTCGTCGCCTCGGCGCCCGACTTTGTCGAGCAGCATCTGGTCGCCAACGGCGCTTCCGATTTCCTGGTCGCGGTGCTGGGCGAAAGCGGCAAGCACGCCCGCTCCGCCGTCGGCACCGCCTCGCTGCCGCTTAACGCGGCGGTGGAGATCGAAGCGATCTTCGAAGTCGAATGAGCCGGACCGATATCATGACCGACCTTTCCTGGCTGACCGCACGCCCTGTCGCGCATCGCGGCTTCCACGACATGAACAAGGCGCGCTGGGAGAACACGCTGTCGGCCTTCGCGGCCGCCGCCGAGCGCGGCTACGCGATCGAATGCGACGTGCATCTCTCCTCGGACCGCGTTCCCGTCATCATCCATGATGGCGACCTCAAGCGGCTGACCGGTGAGGACGGCTTCGTCTGGCAGCGCACGGCGGCGGAGCTCTCGGCGCTCAAGGTCGGCGGCACGGCCGATCATGTGCCGACGCTGCAGCAGGCGCTCGACCTGATCGACGGCCGCGTGCCGCTGGTGGTCGAACTGAAGGGCACGCCGGGCTACGACCAGGGCCTTGTGGCGAGCGTCGGCAAGATGCTCAATCGCTACAAGGGCAAGGCGGCGATCATGTCGTTCGACCATTGGCTGATCCGCGATTTTCCGAAGGACGCGCCCGGCATTCCTGGCGGGCTGACCGCCTACGGCAAGGACAACCAGTTGATCGAGGCGCATTTCGCCATGCTGGCGCATGACATCGCCTTCACCTCCTATGCCGCCGGCGACCTGCCCAACCCCTTCGTCAGCTTCGTGCGCCAGCGGCTGAAAATGCCGGTCATCACCTGGACCGTGCATGACCAGCCGGCGGTCGACCTCACCTTCAAATATGCCGACCAGATGACCTTCGAAGGTTTCGAACCCGACCTCGTAAAGGTGGCGTGATCCAGGCTTGCGCAGCCCCGTATGGAGCTTAAATAAGCCTCATGGATCAGGGTGATGACGATGATGGACAGATGGCGAATGCGGAGTTTTCGATCCGCGTCGCCTCCGGTATCGGCGCCTTCACCTGCGATGAGTGGAACGGCTTTGCCGGGACCACGCGCGGTGACAAGGAAAACGGCTACAACCCTCTCGTTTCATTCGCTTTTCTGAGCGCGCTTGAAGAGTCCGGCTGCGCTGTGCGCCGCACCGGCTGGCAGGGCCACCACCTGCGATTGGAGACGGCGCAGGGCAAGCTGCTGGGCGCCGTGCCCTGCTATCTCAAATCGCACAGCCAAGGCGAATATGTTTTCGACCACGGCTGGTCGGATGCGTTCGAACGCGCCGGTGGCCGCTACTATCCGAAGCTGCAAAGTGCCGTGCCGTTCACTCCCGTCACCGGCCCTCGCCTGCTGGTCAGCAAGGGCGAGGATGACAGCGCGGTGAAGGCCGGCCTCGCGGCTGGCCTGAAGATGGTGACCGACAAGCTCGGCGTGTCCTCCGCTCACGTCACCTTCGCCTCGGAAAGCGATGTCGTCACGCTGGAGGCGGCCGGCTTCCTGCACCGCACCGACCAGCAGTTCCATTTCTTCAATGAAGGCTTTTCGAGCTATGACGACTTCCTGGCCACGCTTGCTTCCCGCAAGCGCAAGGCGATGAAGAAGGAGCGGCGCGAGGCACTGGCCGACGGCATCTCGATCGACTGGCTGACCGGCAAGGACCTGACCGAAAGGGTCTGGGACGACTTCTTTGCCTTCTACATGGACACCGGCGGCAGGAAATGGGGCCGTCCCTATCTGAACCGCCAGTTCTTCTCGCTGATCGGCGAGCGCATGGCCGACGACATCCTGCTGGTGATGGCCAGGCGCAACGGCCGCTACATCGCCGGCGCCATCAACTTCATCGGCTCCGATGCGCTCTACGGGCGCAACTGGGGCTGCATCGAGAACCATCCCTTCCTGCATTTCGAGATCTGCTATCACCAGGCGATCGACTTCGCCATCGAACGCAAGCTGAAGGTCGTGGAAGCCGGCGCGCAGGGCGAGCACAAGCTGGCGCGCGGCTACCGCCCGGTGACCATGCACTCGGCGCACTACATCGCGCATCCCGGCCTGCGCAACGCGGTGGCCGATTATCTGCGCCGCGAGCGCCGTGAGGTCGAGCGGATGGGCGAATATCTCGAGGACCACACGCCATTCCGCAAGGATCTGGCCGAATAGCCCCTCGTCCTTGTCGAGGCAGGCATAATCGATCTCGGGTGACCTGCCTTGCCGCGCCATGACGGCTTCGCTACACGAGGCAGGACATCCTTGATCAGGAGCGCCCGCCATGGCTGACTACGATTCCGGCAACATCTTCGCGAAGATCCTGCGCGGCGAAATCCCCTCGCACCGTGTCTATGAAGACGATGCGGTCATCGCCTTCATGGATGTGATGCCGCAAGGAGCGGGCCACACCCTGGTGGTGCCGAAGGCGCCGTCGCGCAATCTGCTCGACGCTGACGCGGCCACGCTCGGGCCGCTCTTCACGATCGTTCAGAAGTTGGCGCGGGCGGTCAAGAAGGCTTTCGGCGCCGATGGCGTCACCATCCTGCAGTTCAACGAACCGGCTTCGGGCCAGACCGTCTACCACCTCCATGTCCATGTCATTCCGCGCTTCGAGGGCATCCCCTTGAAGCCGCACAGCGGACAGATGGAACAGCCCGAGGTGCTGGCGGAAAATGCGAGCAAGATCCGGGCGGCGCTTGCTGACTGAACGAGCGCCGGCCGAAGCGCGCGACCATGGCGCGGCGAGCTTACCTTTCCCGCTCGCCGCGCAGCTTGGCCCAATAGTCCAGCCGTTTCCTGATATCGCGCTCGAAGCCGCGCTCAGGCGGATCGTAGAAGGTGCGCCGGCCCATCTTTTCCGGGAAATAGTCCTGGCCGGAAAAGGCGTCGGGCTCGTCGTGGTCGTAGCGATAGCCGGCGCCGTAGTCCCCTTCCTTCATCAGCTTGGTCGGCGCGTTGAGGATGTGCTTGGGCGGCAGCAGCGAGCCGTACTCCTTGGCCGCTTGCGTCGCCGCCTTGAAGGCGGTGTAGACGGCGTTGGATTTCGGCGCGGTGGCGAGATAGACGGCGGCCTCGGCGAAGGCGAGCTCGCCCTCGGGCGAACCAAGATAGTCATAGGCGTCCTTCGCGGCATTGGCGATGACCAGCGCCTGCGGGTCGGCCAGCCCGATATCCTCCACCGCCATGCGCACCAGCCGACGGCCAAGATAGAGCGGATCCTCGCCGGCGTCGAACATGCGGGCGAGATAGTAGAGGGCGGCGTCCGGGTCGGAGCCGCGCACCGATTTGTGCAGCGCCGAGATCAGATTGTAGTGACCGTCCTGGCCCTTGTCGTAGATCGGCGCGCGGCGCTGGATGATGCGCTGCAGACCCTCCGGGCCGAACACCTCGCCGGACTTGGCGGCGCGCCACACTTCTTCGGCGAGCGTCAGCGAGGCGCGGCCGTCGCCGTCGCTCATGCGGACGAGCATGGCGCGCGCCTCGTCGTCGAGTGGCAGCGCCCTGCCCTCGGCATCCTCGGCGCGTGCCAGAAGCTTGGCGATGCTGTCCTCGCCGAGTGAACGGAACACCAGCACACGCGCCCGCGACAGCAACGCCGCGTTCAGCTCGAAGGATGGGTTTTCCGTGGTGGCGCCGACCAGCACGACGGTGCCGTCTTCCATCACCGGCAAAAAGCCGTCCTGCTGGGCCCGGTTGAAGCGATGGATCTCATCGACGAAGAGCAGGGTCTGGCGGCCGTTGGCGCGGCGCAGCTTGGCCGCCTCGAACACCTTCTTCAGGTCGGCCACGCCCGAAAACACCGCCGATATCTGCTCGAAGGCGAGCTTGGTCTCGCCGGCAAGCAACCGCGCAACCGTGGTCTTGCCGGTGCCGGGCGGCCCCCAGAAGATCATCGAGCCGAGAGAGCCGGAATCGATCAGCCTGGTCAGCGCGCCATCGGGACCGGTCAGATGCTCCTGGCCGACCACCTCGCCGAGGTTTTTCGGGCGCAGCCGGTCGGCCAGCGGCCGGCCGGGCGGCGCCTTTTCCGGTTCATCGACGCTGAACAGATCGGCCATGAACGTCTTCGAAGCTGGAGGGCGATCCCTTGGATCGCCTCAATAACGCAACACCTGGCGCAGTATCTGCCCGCCGCGCTCGACGGTAAAGCGCCACCAGCGCGTGTCCTGCTGGGCTATTTGCGCCAGCGTCGCCGCCGTGTCGATGGTCGTGCCGTTCACCTCACGCACAATGTCGCCCGGCTGAAAGCCGAAATCGGCCGCCGGCGAATCGCGATTGATATCTACTACGGTGA
>NZ_RZOI01000419.1:0-5358 GCF_004022645.1 Mesorhizobium sp. M4A.F.Ca.ET.020.02.1.1
TCGACAAGTCGTTCGGCGCCCCGCGCATCACTAAGGACGGCGTCACCGTCGCCAAGGAAATCGAGCTTGAGGACAAGTTCGAGAACATGGGCGCGCAGATGGTCCGCGAGGTTGCCTCGAAAACCAACGACATCGCCGGCGACGGCACCACCACCGCGACCGTGCTTGCCCAGGCGATCGTTCGCGAAGGCGCCAAGGCGGTTGCATCGGGCATGAACCCGATGGACCTGAAGCGCGGCATCGACAAGGCCGTCGAAGCCATCGTGGTTGAGCTGAAGACCAATGCCCGCAAGATCACCAAAAATGACGAGATCGCCCAGGTTGGTACGATATCGGCTAATGGCGACGCCGAGATCGGCCGCTTCCTTGCGGAAGCCATGCAAAAGGCCGGCAATGAGGGCGTCATCACGGTCGAGGAAGCCAAGACCGCCGAGACCGAACTCGAAGTCGTCGAAGGCATGCAGTTCGACCGTGGCTATCTCAGCCCGTATTTTATCACCAACCAGGACAAGATGCGTGTCGAGTTGGAAGAGCCCTATGTGCTTATCCACGAAAAGAAGCTGTCTAATCTGCAGGCACTGCTCCCGGTGCTGGAGGCTGTCGTTCAGTCATCCAAGCCGCTGCTGATCATCGCCGAGGATGTGGAGGGCGAAGCGTTGGCGACACTGGTCGTCAACAAGCTGCGCGGTGGCCTGAAGGTCGCTGCCGTCAAGGCGCCCGGCTTTGGGGATCGTCGCAAGGCGATGCTGGAGGATATTGCCATCCTCACCGGCGGGACCGCGATCTCGGAAGATCTTGGCATCAAGCTTGAGAATGTCACGCTGGCGATGCTCGGCCGCGCCAAGAAGGTGGTGATCGAAAAGGAGAACACCACCATCGTCGACGGGGCCGGCTCGAAGAGCGAAATCCAGAGCCGCGCTAGCCAGATCAAGGCGCAGATTGAGGAGACGACCTCCAATTACGATAAGGAAAAGCTGCAGGAGCGGCTAGCCAAGCTCGCCGGCGGTGTCGCCGTCATCCGGGTCGGCGGCTCGACCGAGGTCGAGGTCAAGGAGCGCAAGGACCGCGTAGACGATGCCATGCATGCGACGCGCGCTGCGGTCGAGGAAGGCGTATTACCGGGTGGCGGCGTGGCGCTTCTGCGTGCGGCCAAGGCACTGGACAGGGTTCAGGCCGAGAATGAGGACCAGAAGCACGGTGTCGAGATCGTGCGCCGCGCGATCGAAGCGCCCGTGCGACAGATCGCCGAGAATGCCGGCGCGGAAGGATCGATCATCGTAGGCAAGCTACGCGAGAGGCCGGAATTCGGCTGGGGCTGGAACGCACAGACCAACGCGTTTGGCGACCTCTACAACGAGGGCGTCATCGATCCGGTGAAGGTGGTGCGGACCGCACTTCAGGATGCGGCATCGGTTGCCGGCCTGTTGGTGACGACGGAAGCGATGGTTGCCGAGAAGCCGAAGAAGGAACCCGCGGTGCCGGCAATGCCGAGTGGCGGCATGGATTTCTGACGAGAAACGGCGGTGTCCGCGCCCATGAGGCGCGGGCACCTGACAAATGGATAGAGCCATGAACGTGACGAACTTCAACGTGATTCCGCCGCCGTCACACGCGGCCACCGATCTGAACTACGAAGCGGAACTGAAGGTCGCGCTCGACCCGGTTCTAGACGATTTGTTGGACAGAACCGCGGCTGCGGGTTGGGACCGGCGGAAAACCGCGTACACGATAATGTTTTTGGCCGCTCGCAAACTTACGGACACCATGCCGAGCCCAGAAGCTACCCGTTCAACGAGCTAGTGCTAGCCGATCCCCGGACAAGCCTGGGATTTGAACTTTTGCGAGGAACTGCATGCGATCGAAGCGGTTGTCGCCGGGCTAGCCATTGCGATTTTAAGTGTCGTGGTCGGCCGCGAACTGGAAAACGGCTCCCTCACCAAGGCGCATCCAATGTCTCTGCCGGGCTACAGCTTTTATGTCGTCTGGATGCAGCACGGTCCGACGGGGTGGTGGAGCCCTTTCCTGGCGTGGATGAGAGCCGTGATCTAACGTCATTGCGCAGCATTGTGGTGCTCGGGCATCCCCACCATCGGACATCGACGCTCCGGCCCCATATTGTGGAGGGCAACTTCGCGCCTTTGAGCGGTCATTCGCCGCTTGTGCTAAGGCTGCTGGCTCAGGAAAGCTGCCGGCCTCAGAAACGGAAAGAAGTTACGATAGACCCGCACGCCGAGAGCCCTCTCTGATTGCGGCAATGGCCGCTGGATTGGTGACCGGGTACGTGTTGATGAACAATTCGGGAGTGAAGCTCGGGAACTCGTCCTTCAGTCGCGCAGCCATCTTGGTGGCCCGCATGGTTTCACCAAGCATCGCATGAGCCATTGCAAAGAACAGAAGCGTGGCAGGCGAGTCGGACGGGGACCGACGCAGCCCAACCAACGATTCCCGGTACAGGCCAAGGACAAAGCAGCAGCGCCCCAACATTCCAAAGTACCACGGAACATTAGGATTTAGCCGGATCGCTCGCTTGGCCAATTCGTAGCCATGCTTGGCATCGCTCCCAACCAGAGCCAAGCTTCCTGCAAGCAAGGCAAGTATGTCAGCGTTATTTGGGGACGACGCCAACACTCGGTCATGTTCTTCGACAGCAGCGTCGATGTCGCCCTGCAAAGCCCGAAGATCAGCGAGCATTATTCTTGCGTAAATATCGGCCGGATCGAGGGCCAAAGCTTGCTTGACACATGCGCTCCAGCTCTCAATCGAGACAGAAACATCATCGGAAAACCCGTTGCAAGCGTCCACAGCATGCGCAAGAGCCAGCGCGGTCCAGGCTCTTGCAAGACCCGGATCAAGCTCGACTGCACGCGTCAGTAGCCGTATCCCTTCCTTGTTCGAAGCTCGGGTGAAAAGGTGCTTCTGCTCAAGGCCAAGCAGGTAGCAATCATAGGCTTGCAAACTTGTTGGTGGCCTCCGACGCACTGCATCGCGTCGCAGGTTGGCGAGTTGACCGTGGCAAGTAGCAAGAACATTGATGACGTTTTCGGTCACGCTGTCCAGCATCGCAAACAGGTTTTCTGCAAACCGATCATAACGCGCTGTCCAAACATCGACCCCTGTGCGGGAGTCGACGAGTTGCACCCAGATGCGTACCCGCTGGCCCTCCGCTTGCACGGTTCCTTCCATCACATAGTCGGCACTCAACTCTCGTCCGATGGATCGAACATCATCGCGCCGCTCCTTGTATGAGAGCATTGTCTGGCGGGCTATCACGCCCAAGTCGGGGTAACGGGCGAGATCAACGATGATGTCCGCCGACAACCCTTCCGCGATACGCGTCCACCGTTCTTCTCCACCGAGGTTGTCAAACGGGAGAACTGCGACGACAGGCGGCCCCCACCGGTCTGTCGAAGGGCGTTCGAATGGTGACTGGTCGAGTCCTTGGAGGCGGCGATCCGCAAGCAACGCAGCGAGCGCCACTTTGCAGCGAACGTCGAGTTTCCGATAGATCGCCGACAGATGGGTCCGAACCGTGGCCGGCGCTATGAAGAACATCTCGCCGATTTCACGATATGTCATCCCCTGAGCGAACTTTGCCGCTATCATCCGCTCCCGGTTCGACAGAACGGTCAAGGGATTGTCTACGACTCTAAGCATTGCCCTCAACCTCGAACCGCTTTCGGCGAGAAGCCAGATCTAGCGAGGGCAAAAAGTACTACAAATGCGGGGTCGAAAACACCGCATTTGTGTGGTTCCGTCTGGCGGCCACCGGCGCTAGCGGCGCGCCTCATCGCGGTCGTGTTGAGAGGTCGTAACCGCATCACAAAAGCAGACATCGGCGTGTACAGGTGAGGAGGCTCGTTTGCGCCTCTAATTTAGGCTGCCATTGGTTGCCACTCGCGGAACGACCACTTTCTGCCTGTTGCGGCGATTTCGAGATCGGTCAATGGTTGGGCTGCTTTTGTGCCGGTGGTTCGACGCGACGCATCGTCCGAAAGAGGCGGAGGGCGCCTACTAGCTTGGCCGACCGATCCACCGCACGATTTCATAGGCAGGCATCGGGCGGCGAAAGCCCTTCAGCGTCAGTTCGCCAACAGGAACGGATTCGACCAGCGACTCAACAGCTCCGACGACCCGTTGGCTAACAAGAATCTGGCGCGATTTGGCCTCCTCGCATAAACGGGCGGCATGGTTCGACACAGTGCCGATGACGGCATAGTCCGAGCGCTGATCAAAACCGATGCGCCCGATGGTTGCGTGGCCTCTGGCAATGCCGATCCCAAAGCCAAGCAAATAGTCCCGCTTGCGCCATCGCTCTGAATGCTCGTCAATCGCGTCGCGCATTGCGGCAGCCATTGAGACAGCTCTCTCGCTGTGGTCGGCACATGGCAGCGGATCGTTGAAAACCACGACGATACCGTCGCCCACGAACCGCTCAAGAGTCCCCTCGTGGCGGACAATTTGTTCGCCAAGACAGGAATGATACTCCGCCAGAACTGTCATTACTTCTTCGGGTTCGGCGGTCTCTGCGAAGGCCGTAAAGCCGCGCAAATCGCAAAACACAACCGTCACCTCGCGGCGGTGGCTCTGCAAGAGCGCATCTCCATTGCCCGCCGCAACGATGAGGTCGGCGACCTGTTCGGGCAGGAACCGCCTGAGCCGCGCCATTCGCTCGAGTTCCGTCACCTGCTCAGCCACGGTTTGCTCGAGCGAGCGGTTCCAGTCGGAAAGTTGCGCGGCTTGGTGCTCAAGGCGTTTGGCCTGGCTCGCGACAATGTCGTGAAGCGCCTTCTGGCGCAACATCGAGCGCACCCGCGCTAGCAGCGCCCTGTGCTCGAAGGGCTTTGTCAGATAGTCGTCGCCACCAGCGTCCAGCCCCTCGACTAGGTCGCGCGTATCGGCCTTCGCGGTGACAAGAACAACGGGGATCGATCGCAGCGATTGATCGTGCTTGAGCATGCGGACCACACTGATGCCGTCGAGCTTCGGCATCATGATGTCGAGCAGGATCAGATCAGGCGTGAGTTCGCGGGCTTTCGCAAGCCCCTCTTCACCATCGGCGGCGGTTGCAACTTCGTAACCATTCGCCTCGAGGCGCATGCGCAGGATCTCAAGGTTTTCCGGAGTATCGTCGACCGCGAGAATGCGAGGCGGATCGTGCAAGGCGCTGCCTCCCTCAAGAAAGGAACCCGCGAATCTCGGAAAGCAGCTGGCGCGGACTGAATGGCTTGGCAATGTAACCATCGCACCCAGCAGCAAGGGCTTTCGCCTCGTCGCCCGACAACGCGTAGGATGTGACGGCGATGATCGGAATGTGCCGGAGCGCCGGGTCGGCCTTGATGCGGCGGGTCGCTTCATACC
>NZ_RZOI01000041.1:0-18433 GCF_004022645.1 Mesorhizobium sp. M4A.F.Ca.ET.020.02.1.1
CCGAAAAGATGGTCGCGTACTCGACGCCGATGACGCCGGCGCCGATCACGGTCAGCGTGCGCGGCAGCCGGTTGAGTTCCAGCATCTCGTCGCTGTCGAAGACGCGGCTCTTGTCGAACGGTACGTCGCGCGGCCGGTGCGGTCTGGTGCCGACGGCGATCAGCGCATTGGCGAAACCGACCTCGCTGTAATCGCCATTGTCGCTCGTCAGGCTGACCTTGTTGGGGCCGAGGAATTTCGCTGTGGAACGCGCGCTTTTGACGCCGTTGCGCATGAACTGGTGCTGCAGCACCTCGACCTCGTGGTCGAGCGTCTTGTGCAGCCGCTCGATGAGGTCGGTGACCGAGATGTCCTGCTTGACCCGGTAGCCGCGACCGTAGAAGCCACGCTCGCGCCAGCCTGAAAGGTTGAGCACCGTCTCGCGCAGTGTCTTCGACGGGATGGTGCCGGTGTGCACAGAGACGCCGCCGAGGCGACGCCCCCTGTCGACCACCAGCACCGACTTGCCAAGCTTGGCCGACTGCACCGCGGCGCGGCGTCCCGAAGGCCCGCTGCCGATGACCAGCATGTCATAGTCCATATTGCCCCATCCCCTCGGCGTCTTGCTGCGCCGCAGCAAGCTAACGCCATCCGAGCCGTGAATTCAACCGCTTCAGCGACCTCCGCACGTCGCAACCCGACCGACGATCTTGATTCCGCCATCGGCTTTCACCATTTCAATGGCGGATCGCCCGCACCCTATCGCGGGCCCGGTTACGAGGACATGACATGAACGCGCGTGTACTTGACGGCGAAATCATCACCAGCAGGCTCGACGACGTGCGCGCCTATGACGGCGTGCGCACGCGGCGCATCCTGGCTTGCATGATCGACTACCTGGTCATCGGGCTGCTCACCATCCCGTTCGCGATCCTGGTGTTCGTCTTCGGACTGCTGACGCTCGGCCTTGGCTGGATGCTGTTTTCGGTGCTCGTGCCGGCGGTCGCCGTCCTCTACATCTGGAACACGCTGGGCAGCGTCGACCAGGCCACCACCGGCATGAAGCTGATGGGCATCCGGCTCGACCGCCTCGACGGCAGCCGCATAGATGGGCTGACCGCCGTCGTGCATTCGGTGCTGTTCTGGGCCGGCAACGTCATTCTGACGCCGCTGGTGCTCTTGGTGACGCTGTTTTCGGACCGCAAGCGCACGCTGCACGACCTGCTGCTTGGCACAGTGGTCAGCCGCACCGACCACTAACGCCGCTCTCCGAAGGCCGGCGCGAGCGCTTATCCGCAAATATGAAGGACTTCGGTTGGCCGCCGCCTCATAATCCTGTTGAATTTTTCGCCAACCGGGCCAAAGGTAAGGCGATTCGCAGGAGCGTTTCCTAGACTCGATGACGCAGCATCCGACCCAGTCGCCGCAGTTCTTCCTGACCGCGCCGTCGCCGTGCCCGTATCTGGAGGGCCAGTTCGAGCGCAAGGTGTTTACCCACCTTGTCGGCGACAAGGCGCCCGAGATGAACGACCTGTTGACGCAAGGTGGCTTCAGGCGCTCGCAGAACATCGCTTACCGGCCCGCCTGCGAAACCTGCCGCGCCTGCGTGTCGGTGCGCATCCTGGCGCAGGAGTTCACCGCCAGCCGCAACATGAAGCGGGTGATCCAGCACAATGCCGACCTCGTCGGCGCCATGCACGACGCGCAGCCTTCGACCGAGCAATACTCGCTGTTCCGCGCCTATCTCGACGCCCGCCACCGCCGCGGCGGCATGTCGGACATGACGGTGCTCGACTACGCCATGATGGTCGAGGATACCCATGTCGACACCAAGATCATCGAATACAGGCGGCGCGGCCCCGACACCTTCATCACCGGCAAGGGCCAGGGCGAGCTGATCGCGGTGGCGCTGACCGACAAGATGGCCGACGGTCTGTCGATGGTCTATTCCTACTTCAATCCGGACTTCGAGGACCGCTCGCTCGGCACCTTCATGATCCTCGACCATATCGCCCGAGCGAGAGCCATGGGCCTGCCCCATGTCTATCTCGGCTACTGGGTCAACGGCTCACGCAAGATGAGCTATAAAATGCGTTTCATGCCGCAGGAGCATCTCGGCCCGAAAGGCTGGGAACGCTACGACCACGAAGCGGTCACGCGCTGACTAACCCTTTCCAAGCCCGACCTAGAAGCAATTCCAGGAAAAGTGTGTAGCGGTTTTCCGTCCGGAATTGCGTAATCACTGCAAACTGTTTCAAGCAGCGGGATGCTGGTCTTGCCGTCGAACGGCGAGAGAATGCGCTATCGCGCGGCCGGCCGTCCGCCTGCAAATTCCATTGCGAGAATTGCCGACATGTCCTCACACCACGACCACCAGAAAGGTCTCCTGCTTACCGCCATTGGCGGCCTGACGCTGACCGTCGACATCCCGCTGATCAGGCTCGCCCATGGCGAGGCATGGACGATCCTGTTGCTGCGCACCGGCACAACTTTCCTTGCCGGGATTCTCATCTGGACGGTCTGGCGCTCGCTGAGCGACCGGGCGCCGCAACTCGTTCCCGGCCGGGCGGGGCTTGCGGTGGCGACGCTTTACGGGCTCGGCTCGATCGCCTTCATCACTGCCGTCTACAACACCTCGACCGCCGACCTCGTCTTCATCCTCGCCTTCACCACCATGTTCTCGGCGTTGCTGTCCTGGCTGTTCCTGAAAGAACGGCCACGGCCGCTGACGCTGGTGGCGCTGGCGGTGATGATCCTCGGCGTCGCCATCATCGTCGGCGACTCCATCGGTAGCGGATATCTGTTCGGCGACGTCATGGCCCTGTGCTCCGCGCTCTGCGTCGCCTGTGCGATCACCATCTCACGCGCCAGCGGCAAGGACATGGGCTTCACCTCGCTTATCGGCGTGGTGCTGCCCTTCACCGTCGCCGCCTTCATGGTCTGGAAGACCGGCTTTCAGGTGGATGCGCCGTGGTGGATCATCTTCAACGGCGCCGTGATCATGCCGGTCTCCTTCTTCTGCCTCGCCAACGGGCCGAAATACATCACAGGGCCGGAAGTGGCGATGTTCTACCTGTTGGAAACGGTGCTGGCGCCGGTCTGGGTCTGGATGATCTTCGCCGAGACCCCGTCGCGCAACAGCCTGATCGGCGGCGCGATGCTGATCGTGACGCTTGTCGGCCATTCGCTGTGGCAGTTGCATGAGGGGCGCAAGCGCCGCGCCACGCTGGCGGTCAGTCACCCGGTCTGAAGCTTCTTCTTTTCGGCGGCGATCTCGATCTGCGGCGGGCCGTCCTTGTTCTCCGCAAGCGCCGTGGCGGCGGAATCGTCCATCAGCTCGACCTCGCGCAGCCACTCGCGCCAGATCGCGACCAGGAGCGCCATCAGCACGGGGCCGATGAACAGGCCGAGGAAGCCCATTGTCTTGACGCCGCCGATCAGGCCGAAAAAGGTCGGCAGGAAAGGCAATTTGATCGGCCCGCCAACCAGCTTGGGGCGCAGCGTCTTGTCGACGATGAAGAGCTCGACCGCGCCCCAGGTGAACAGCGCCAGCCCCGCCATCAGAGAGCCGCTGGCGGCAAGGTAGATCGACACCAGGGTGAAGGAGAGCGGTGCGCCGCCGGGGATCAGCGCCATGATGCCGGTCAATGCGCCAAGCGTCACCGGCGACGGCACGCCGGCCAGCCAGTAGGCGACGCCGAGCACCACTCCTTCGCCGATGGCGATGATGGTCATGCCGGTGACGGTGGACGAGATCGTCGCCGGCACCACGCGCGAGATCCGCTCCCAGCGGGTCGGCAGGATGCGCTCGCCGAGGCGGTCGACCTGCGCGGCGAAATGTTCGCCATCGCGATAGGCGAAGAACAGCGCGATCATCATGAACAGCAGCGTCAAAAGCAGGCCGAAGGCGCTGCCGCCGGCGGCGAGCGCGCCGCGATAGATACTGCCGATATTGGCGCCGCTGACCAATTGGATCAGCTCGCCGATGCCGCCGGGATGGCCGAGATTGGTCGTCCACTGCTCGTTCAGCCACTCACCGATAATGGGCATGGTGGCGATCCATTGCGGCGTCACCGCGCCGTGGCGGTTGGTCTCGATCGCCCAGCCGACCCATTCGCGCAGCTCATTGATGGCGTAGGTGCCGGCAAGCGCGATCGGCACCACCAGGAAGGTGAGGATGAAGAGGATGGCGAAGGTTGCGGCAATCGTGCGGTTGCCGCCGACGGCGGTGAGCAGGCGCCGGTAGAGCGGCCAGCTGGCGAAAGCGATGACCAGCGCCGCCAGCACCGGGAACAGGAAACCGTGGAAGAAATAGACGCCGGCGGCGACGATCAGCACCAGCAGCCAGCGCGCCGCCGACAGCGGCGGGATGACGGCGGCCCTGAGCGGCGTCGACAGGCCGAACAGCCGCTGCCCCGGTTTCTGGATCTCAGCCTGCTTCAAACGTGCATTTCTCCCCTGCCCGGGTTGCTTATGCACCATCATAGTGCAGCAATCGTGACGATAGTCCAAATGATTGGGCGGAGGCTTTTCCTTCTCCCCTTGTGGGAGATGGTGGATCGGCGCGCAGCGCCGAGACGGATGAGGGGTGCTGGAAGAAACGCGACGTCAAGAGATTCAAGGATTTGAAGCGCTTACATTCGAGAGGCAGCGATCCTTCCAACACCCCCTCATCCGGCCGAGCTTCGCTCGTCCACCTTCTCCCACAAGGGGAGAAGGTTGGGCGCTTCCGCTACCCGAACTTCCCCGTCCTCGGGAAACCCTTCGGCACCATGCGGCCGGCGGCGGCGCGGGCGCCGATCCATTCGGCCAGTTCCTCGCGCGAGCGGGTGAAGGTGCGGTCGGCCGAATCCTGCCACGACAGACCTGTCTCCAGCGTGAACGGCTTGATGTCCAGGACGCCGCCATCCTTGTATTTCTGCAAGCGCACGCCCTTGCCGCGCGCCATCTCCGGGATCTCGGCAAGCGGGAACACCAGCATCTTGCGGTTCTCGCCGACGATGGCGAGGTGGTCGCCTGAGAGCGGAATGCAGCGCTTGGCCTCGTCGGGCGCCTTGACGTTCATCACCTGCTTGCCCTTGCGGGTGTTGGCGACGACCTCTTCCTCCGGAACGATGAAGCCGTTGGCGTCGTAGGAAACCAGAAGCAGCTTGCGCTTCGGATCGTGGACGAATGCGGTGACGATGTCCTGGTCGTTCTCCATGTCGACGATGATGCGGATCGGCTCGCCATGGCCGCGCCCGCCCGGCAGCCGGTCGGCGCCGATGGTGTAGAACTTGCCGCCGGTGGTGAAGACCAGGATCTTGTCGGTGGTCTGGGCGTGGAAGGCTAGCTTGAGGCTGTCGCCTTCCTTGAAGGTGAACTGCGAATGGTCGGTCAGATGACCCTTCATCGCCCGCAGCCATCCCTTCTCGGAGACGACGACGGTGACCGGCTCGCGCTCGATCATGGCGTGCGCGATGTCGGTCAGGTCGTGCTCGGGCGCGTCGGCGAACTGGGTGCGGCGCCTGCCGAGCTCGGTCTCGGGCCCGAACTTGTCGCGGATGCTGGTGACTTCCCACGTGATCGTCGCCCACTGCTTGGCGTTGGACGCCAGCAGCGCCTCGATCTGCTTCTTCTCGGCGGTGAGCCCGTCGAACTCCTTGCGGATCTCGATCTCTTCCAGCTTGCGCAAGGCGCGCAGGCGCATGTTGAGGATGGCTTCGGCCTGGGTGTCGGTGAGCGACCAGCGGGCCATCATCACCTGCTTGGGCTCATCCTCCTCGCGGATGATCCTGATCACCTCGTCGATGTTGAGGTAGGCGATCAGATAGCCGGCGAGAATCTCGAGGCGCTTCTCGATCTCGCCGAGGCGGTGCTTCGAGCGGCGGATGAGTACGTCGCGGCGATGCTCCAGCCATTCCTTGAGCACGCCCTTCAGCGACAGCACGTTCGGCACCTTGCCGCGCGACAGCACGTTCATGTTGAGCGGGAAGCGGCTTTCGAGCTCGGTCAGCTTGAACAGCGATTCCATCAGAATGCCGGGATCGACGCTGCGGCTCTTCGGCACCAGCACGATGCGGATATCCTCGGCGCTCTCGTCGCGGATGTCTTCGAGCAGCGGCAATTTGCGCGCCATCAGAAGCTCGGCGATCTTCTCGATCAGCCTGGCCTTCTGGACACCATAGGGGATCTCGGTGACGACGATGCTCCAGGTGCCCCTGCCCTGGTCCTCCTGGCCCCATTTCGCCCTGACGCGGAAGCCGCCGCGGCCGGTTTCATAGGCTTCGAGGATCGATGCGCGGCTATCGACGATGATGCCGCCGGTCGGGAAATCCGGGCCCTGGACGAAGTCCATCAGCGCGGTCACCGGCGCGTCGGGATTCTCGATCAGATGCAACGCCGCGTCGCAGAGCTCGGCGGCATTGTGCGGCGGGATCGAGGTCGCCATGCCGACTGCAATGCCGGACGAGCCGTTGGCGAGCAGGTTGGGGAAGGCGCCGGGCAGCACGACCGGCTCCTCGTCCTCCTCATTGTAGGTCGGGCGGTAGTCGACGGCATCCTCGGTGATGCCGGCGAGCAGCTCCGTCGCCACATCGGTCATGCGCGCTTCGGTGTAGCGCATGGCGGCGGCGTTATCGCCGTCGATATTGCCGAAATTACCCTGCCCGTCGACGAGCGGGTAGCGCATCGAGAAATCCTGCGCCAGCCTCACCAGCGCGTCATAGATCGACTGGTCGCCATGCGGATGAAACTTGCCCATCACCTCGCCGACGATACGCGCGCATTTAGCGAAGCCCTGGTCGGGGTTGAGTCTCAGCAGCCGCATGGCATGCATGATGCGGCGATGGACGGGCTTCAGCCCGTCGCGCACATCCGGCAATGCCCGGTGCATGATGGTCGACAGCGCATAGGCGAGATAGCGCTCCTCGAGCGCCTTCTTCAGATCGACCGGTTCGATATGGTCACCGCCGCCATCCGAAGGCGGCAAAAGCCTTTTTCCCATGGGTTTGCACTAGCCGAGCGGGTGATTCGCGGCAAGCGCCGGCTGGCCTAATCCGCGCCTCTCAAGCCCACGGGTGTGACGGATTTCACGGAATTGGCGACGCTCGCCGGCCAATTTGCGGCCCAACTGCAACATCGATTGCCCGCATGACGGCGCCAGCCAACATCAACCTGTTACACGCCCTGTCTATGGCAGGGCGATGCCGCATGGAAACCCGATCTTCATGACAAATTCACCGCTTCAAGCGATGAGGTCGGCCCGCCATTTGCCTTTCACCGTGATTTTCGACCATTGTGCCGGGAGACACCTTTTTCCCGTCCAGTTCGTCGCGGAATGGTGATGGCGCATAGGATCAAGAAGCAATTTCAGGACAACTCTCAGGGGACTTCGTGATGACATTCCAACGCTCAACTCTCAAGAAACTGGCTTTCTCGACCTTCCTGCTGACGCTGCCGCTCAATGCCGCCTTCGCGCAGGACACCGCCGTCGCCGATCGCCTCAAGGCGGCGCTTGCCGCCCAGGGCGTCGACATCTCCTGGACCGGGGTGAGTGGCGACGAGTCCAACATGGTGCTGCAGGGCGTGGCCGTGAAGCCGGCCGGCGAGAAGGAGCCGCTGACCATCGGCGACGTCAAGCTCGAAGGCGTCAGCGAAGCCGATGGCGGCTATGACATCGAAACCGTCTCGACCGCGGCCCTCGAGCACAGCAAGGACGGCGTCACGCTGTCGCTCAGCCCGTTCGTGATCCATGACATGACGGTGCCGGCCGAAGGCGCCACTGGCCCGCTCGGCTCGCTGATGATGTACAAGTCGGCCGAGCTCTCCAACATGACGGTCAAGGTTGCCGACAAGACCGCCTTCTCGATGGACGGACTTGCCATCGAGGTCAGCCCGCCGGAGGACGGCAAGGCGATGGAATTTTCCGGCACGACGGAAAAGTTCAATGCCGACCTGACCCTGGTCGAAGACCCCAAGTCCAAGGAGGCCATCGAAGCGCTCGGATACCAGAACATTTCGGGCAATATCGACATCGCCGGCACGTGGCAGCCGGCGGACGGCAAGATGGAGCTGTCGAAATACGACATTGCGGTCGACAATGCCGGCAAGCTCGGCATGACCTTCGGCCTCGGCGGCTATACGCTCGACTTCATCAAGTCGCTGCAAGAGATGCAGAAGAAGATGGCCGCGCAGCCCGAAGGCGCCGACAATTCGGCGCAGGGCATGGCCATGCTCGGCCTGTTGCAGCAGCTTTCGTTCAACAGCGCCTCGATCCGCTTCGACGACGATTCGCTGACCAACAAGGTGCTGGACTATGTTGGAAAGCAGCAGGGCATGTCGGGCAAGGACATCGCCAATCAGGCCAAGGCGATCGTGCCGTTCGGCATGGCCCAGCTCAACAATCCTGAGCTGACGGCCGAGGTAACGGCTGCGGTCGGCAAATATCTCGACGATCCGAAGAGTCTGGAGATTTCGGCCGAGCCACCGGCTGCGGTGCCGTTCGCGCTGATCATGGCCGGAGCGATGTCGAACCCGCTCGACCTGCCGAAGACGCTTGGCGTCAAGGTCAAGGCGAACGAGGACTGATCGGACTAGCTGCCTTCTCCCCGTGATACGGGGAGAAGGTGCCGGCAGGCGGATGAGGGGCAGCGCCGACGCCTGCAAATATGAAATTCAGTTTCTGACCCGATTGCCTGTCAGAAGGCTTCAGCTGCCACGACCGCTCGCAAATCACCGACGTCCGCGCTGCCCCTCATTGTCCTGCCGGACATTTCTCCCCGTACAGAGACGGGGAGAAAGAGCAGTTGCAACGCTGCCGTCAGTCCTTCTTTGCCACGGCGACGCGCAGCGACAGTTCGCGCAATTGCTGCGGCGTGGCTTCCGAGGGCGCGTTCATCAGAAGGTCGTAGGCCTGCTGGTTCATCGGGAACATGGTGACCTCGCGCAGGTTCTTGGCGCCGACCAAGAGCATCACGATGCGGTCGATGCCGGCCGCCATGCCGCCATGCGGCGGCGCACCATACTGGAAGGCGCGATAGAGGCCGCCGAAGCGCTCCTCGACGGTGGCGCGGTCGAGCCCGACCGTCTCGAAGGCCTTGACCATGGTCTCCGGCAGATGGTTGCGGATGCCGCCGGAGGCGATCTCGAAGCCGTTGCAGACCATGTCGTACTGGAACGCCTTGATGCCGAGCAGATCCTCGCCGCCCAGCGCCTCGATGCCGCCCTGCGGCATGGAGAACGGATTGTGGGCGAAGTCGATCTTCTTCTCTTCCTCGTTCCATTCGAAGAACGGGAAGTCGACGATCCAGCAAAGCTCGAAACGGTCGCGGTCGACGAGGTTCAGTTCCTCGCCGGCGCGGGTGCGCGCGGCACCGGCGAAGGAGACGAATTTCTTCGGGTCGCCGGCGACGAAGAAGGCGGCGTCGCCGTCGGCCAAGCCAAGCTGCTGGCGGACCGCCTCGGTGCGCACCTCGCCGATGTTCTTGGCGATCGGACCGGCGCCTTCGAGCTTGTCGCCTTCCTTGCGCCAGAAGATGTAGCCGAGGCCCGGCTGGCCCTCGCCCTGCGCCCACGAATTCATGCGGTCGCAGAAGGCGCGGCTGCCGCCGGTCTTGGCCGGAATGGCCCAGACCTCGGCCTTCGGATCATTGGCCAGGATGTTGGCGAACACCTTGAAGCCGGACTCGCGGAAATGATCCGATACGGCCTGCATCTCGATCGGGTTGCGCAGGTCCGGCTTGTCGGTGCCGTAGGTGCGCATCGCCTCGTCATAGGGGATGCGGCGGAATTTCTGCGTCACCGGCTTGCCGGCGGCGAAGCTCTCGAACACTTCGCGAAGCACCGGCTCCATGGTCGACAGCACATCGTCCTGCTCGACGAAGCTCATTTCGAGGTCGAGCTGGTAGAATTCGCCGGGCAGACGGTCGGCGCGCGGATCCTCGTCGCGGAAGCACGGCGCGATCTGGAAATAGCGGTCGAAGCCCGAGACCATGATCAGCTGCTTGTACTGCTGCGGCGCCTGCGGCAGGGCGTAGAAGGTGCCGGGATGGATGCGCGACGGCACCAGGAAGTCGCGCGCGCCTTCGGGCGAGGACGCGGTCAGGATCGGCGTCGAGAATTCGGTGAAGCCGACCTCGCCCATGCGCTTGCGCATCTCGGCGATGACCTTTGTGCGCGCCACGATGTTCCTGTGCAGCGTCTCGCGGCGCAGGTCGAGGAAGCGGTATTTAAGGCGGATGTCTTCCGGGTAGTCAGGCTCGCCGAACACCGGCAGCGGCAGTTCCTTGGCCGCCGACAGCACCTCGATCTCGCGCGCGAAAATCTCGATCTCGCCGGTCGGCAGGTTGGCGTTCACCGTCTCCGGCAGGCGCGCCTTGACCTCGCCGTCGACGCGGATGACCCATTCGCCGCGCACGGTCTCGGCGATCTTGAAGGCCGGCGAATCCGGATCGGCGACGATCTGGGTCAGGCCGTAATGGTCGCGCAGGTCGATGAACAGCAGGCCGCCATGGTCGCGCACGCGATGCACCCAGCCCGACAGCCGAACGGAATTTCCGACGTCGCTCTTTCTCAATTGGGCACAGGTATGGCTGCGGTAACGATGCATTGTCATGGATGAAGTCCGGATGCTGATTGCGGACCGAAGGCCCGCCTCGAAAATTGGCGCGAAAAGCGCATGGGAGGCCGGTTTTGTCAAGGCAAGCGGTCACGCGGTAGTGTCTCGGTTGAAATTGCAGAGCCGGTTGACAAAGGCCGCAGGCGGTCGCTCCATTAGATGTTCCTAAGATGGAGGCAGCGATGGCGTACACGTATCGGTGCAAGGACTATCCCGGGATGGAAGCCTGTCCGGGGAGGTTTACGGCAGAAAGCGCGGAAGAAGTCATGCAGCACGTTGAGCTTCACGCGAAGTCCGCGCATGGGGAAGACCCAAGCCAGTGGTCCACAGAGGATCGGCAACAACTACAAGCGATGATGATCGCCAGCTAGTTTTTGGACTGAGACGCCACCAGCCACACAGGCGTGCCGCTTTGGCCTCTCACGCGAAATGGATTTCAGCACCCTGGCGTTCGAAATCGGCGAGGATCGCGGCCGGCGCGGTCTTTTCGACCACCAGATGGCGGATCGCTTCGGGCTTGGCGACGCGGTAGGGCGCCGCTGTCGCCAGCTTGTCGTTGGTGACGGCGATGACAAGGCCGGCGCTGTTCCTGGCCATAGCGCGCTTCACCTCGGCCTCGGCCGAATCGAAGGCCGTCACGCCGCGCGCGGCGTCGAGGCCGCAGGAGCCCAGGAAACATAGATCGGCGCCAAGCTGCGAGACGGCCGCCAGCGTATCGGCGCCGACGCAGGTTCCGAGGTCGCGGACGAACCTGCCGCCGAGCACGATCAACGCGACCGACGGATGATCGGACAGCGCCGAGGCGACATCCAGCGAATTGGTGGCGATGGTCAGCTCGAGCTCGCGCGGAATGGCCCTGGCTATCGCCGCGTTGGTGGTGCCGCCATCTATGAACAGACTCTGTCCGGCGGAAAGCAGCCTCACTGCCGCGCTCGCCAGCCGCATCTTCTCCTCGACCGCGTGCCCGCTGCGCTGGCTGACTGTTGCCGCGGCCAAAGGTGCCGATGCGACCGCGCCGCCATAGACGCGGCGGCACTTGCCCGCTTTCGCCAGCTCCCTGAGATCGCGGCGGACCGTATCCTCGGAAACGCCGAAGTGGCTCGCCAGTTCTCCGGCCAGCACCCTCCCCTCGGCCGCAAGACGGTCGCGGATGATCTGCTGTCGTTGATCGGTCAGCATTGCATGATCCTGTTTTTGTTCTGCACGTTCTTGCATGTTTTGCACGTTTGTGCAAGGAGTGAGCCTTGTCGGACTGCTGGACAAGCCAGCCGTCGACCCACTTTCATTGAAAGCACCACGATGCGTTTTGGTCTCAGCCTTGCCCCTCAACACCGCGTCTATGCCGGGTTCGCGATCTATTCCTTCGCCATGGGCAACATCTTCCCGCGGCTCCCCGACATCAAGCGCGCCATGGAGATCGAGGACGGCACGCTCGGGCTCAGCCTGATCGGAACGCCGATCGGCACCTTGACGGCGCTGACGCTGGCGGCGCCGGTGCTTGAACGCGTCGGCTTCCGCCGCGCGCTGCTCGGCCTGGTGCCGCTCATCGCGCTCGCCTATGCCATCGCGGTGCACGCGCCGGGACCGCTTGCGCTGTTCCTGATGCTGCTTCCGGTCGGCCTTATGATCGGCAGCGTCGAGATCATTCTCAACGTCGAGGCTGACAGGACCGAGTTCCTGCTCGGACGCCGGATCATGAACCGGGCGCACTCGTTCTGGAGCATGGGCTTCTTCGGTGCCGGGCTGTTCGGCGGCGCGCTCGCGCATCTCGGACTGTCGCCACAACTCCATCTCGCCGTCGTCGTGCCGATGGTGGGCCTGTCGATGATGCTCTTTCTCGGTGGCTACGAGCCGGCGCCCGCCCGTCAAACCGGCACCGGCGATGCCGCGCCCATGTTCGCGCGGCCGACATTGCCGATCCTGGTCCTCGTCGCGGTGACACTGTCGGCGATGCTGCTGGAAGGCGCCAGTATCGACTGGTCGGCGATCTACATGCGCACCGTGTTCGACACGGGTCCCTTCGTCGCCGGCTGCACGGTGGCGCTGTTTGCGTTTTCGCAGGCGACGACGCGCTTCTTCGCCGACAGTTTCGTCGACCGCCATTCGCCAAGCGGCGTGGCACGCGTGCTGCTGGCGACAATGGCCGCGGGCGTGCTCATCGTCTTTTTCTCGCCTGCGCCGGCTGTCTCGATGCTGGGTTTTGCGCTTCTGGGCATCGGCACAAGCGCCATCTTCCCGCTGGCGATCTCCGCCGCCGCGCAGCGCACGGACCGCTCCGCGGCGATTAACGTCGCGGCGTTGTCGCAGATCTCCTTCGTCGCCTTCCTGCTCGGCCCGCCGCTGCTCGGCTTCGTCTCGGATCATTGGGGCATCCGCTCGGCCTTCGGCATCGGCATCCCGTTCATCGTGCTCAGCCTGCTGACCGCCGGCTCGCTTGGCCGGCGGCCGGCCAAGTCGGCCGCGCCGGCGGACGAAGCGCCCGATCCGGCGCGGAAGATGCTGCCGCAAGCCGGCGAGGCGTGAGCGGCACTTCCGTTGTCAGCCGATGCGCTCGCACACGTGTGGCGCGTCGCGGCGGCCACCCTTTACAGCGATGCAACAGCCCCGAGTCCCCGGCGGATCGCCTCGCGGTAAGCCAGGTCGGCCGCCACCATGTCCTCCATGGCAACGCCCATTGCCTTGTAGACGGTGATCTGGTCGGCGCTAACCCGGCCCGGCCGCGCCCCGAGCAGTATCTCGCCAAGTTCGGCTCCGGTTTCCGGATCGATGCCAGCCAGTTCACAGGAACCGACCGGCGTCGGGGCAAATGCATCGCTTGTCTCGACGAAAAGGCTGGCCTTGCCGACAAGCTCGACCGGCAATTCGCCACCGGGTGGCGCGAC
This sequence comes from Mesorhizobium sp. M4A.F.Ca.ET.020.02.1.1, assembly GCF_004022645.1. Classification (NCBI taxonomy): domain Bacteria; kingdom Pseudomonadati; phylum Pseudomonadota; class Alphaproteobacteria; order Hyphomicrobiales; family Phyllobacteriaceae; genus Mesorhizobium; species Mesorhizobium sp. M4A.F.Ca.ET.020.02.1.1. The sequence goes on from NZ_RZOI01000041.1 coordinate 13,459, forward strand.
GCCGATCGACGAGACATGCGTGCCGGGCCGCACCCATTGGGCCGAAATCACCGGCTCAAAGGAATGCGTTGCCAGGCAGACAACATCCGACGAGCGCACCGCGGCCTCGATATCGCTGACGGCAACAATACCCGGATGTAGCGCCGCAAGCGCCTGCGCATCCGCGAACTCCTTCGAGACAATGCGGATCTCGGCGAAGTCGCGGACCAGTGGCAGAAGGCGCAGGTGCTGGCCGGCCTGGACGCCGGCGCCCACCACAGTCGCGACCTTGACGTCGCGCCGGGCCAGTTCGCGCACCGAGAGCACGGCCGAGCCGGAAGTGCGCACGGCGGTGATGTAGGTGCCATCCATGACGCAGACCGGCAATCCCGTCTGCGGGTCGAACAGATGGATGGTGGCGAGATGGCTTGGGATGCCTCTGGCGATATTGCCCTCGAATACGTTGACGATCTTCACCGTCAGATGCATGCCCGCCATCCAGGCCGGCATCGCCAGCGAATAGCCGGCCTGCGGAATGTCGAGCTGGGGCCGCGCCGGATTGACGACCTTGCCGCCAGACAGCGCCTGGAAGCCGTCCGCCAGTACGTCGAGAAGCCGGCGGAGGTCGATGCAGGCTTTCACCTCGGCCTCGCTCAATATGCGCACCGGCGTGTCACCCTTGGCGTGGGCGTTGCGGTAGTTCGAAATGGCTGATGTCATGGGGTCTTGCCCTGGTCTGGTTGAGTTGCCCATGAACGATATTGCCACCTGACAGCGTGATGAAATATGCTGTTTTGACCATTTCCGCGTGACTATCACGCAATACTTGGCCAAAAAGTGTGAGTACTGAAATGGACGATCTCGACCGTATCGACCGCTCGTTGCTGCGTTTGTTGCAGGAGGATGGCCGCCGCACCACGCTCGACCTCGCCCGCCGGGTCGGGCTGTCGCCGACGGGCGCCTCGCAGCGCATCAGGCGGCTGTTCAGCGAAGGCTTCATCCGGGCGGTGCGGGCCGTCCTCGACCCGGCCAAGATCGGCAAGGCGCAACTTGTCTTCATCGAGGTTCGGCTCGACCATACAGCGCCGCATGTCTTCGACCGCTTCGCCGAGGCTGTGTTGCGGGCGCCCGAGATCATCGAATGCCACATGGTGGTTGGCGGCTTCGACTACCTGGTCAAGGCGCGCATCGCCGACATGGCAATGTTCCAGGATTTCCTGCAGCGGGTCATCCTGCCGCTGCCGGGGGTCCGGGAAACGCACACCTACGCTTCGATCGCCAATGTGAAACCCGACGCCTTGTTGCCGATCTGAATTGGCGCAGAGGCACGCGTTCCAAGACGCTTGTCATTCCGTGACCGCAAGCGACGCCTCTCCGCGCTGAAACTCCAGCGAGAGCGCCGCGGGTCGCCACTGGCCCGCTGCTCTCCCGGAATTGCCGCTGGCATTGGCGGTGGCGATGGTCCAAGAAGGATCCCCAACGTGTGATTGCCTTCCCCTCATGTCCTCGATCCGCCCGCTTATCCCGCTCCTCATTGCCGCCGGTATCCTGCTCGGCGGCAATGGACTGCAGGGCACGCTGATCGCGCTGCGCGGCGCGCAGGAGGGCTTTTCCGCCCCCGTCATCGGCCTTATGGGCACTTTCTATTTCGCCGGCTTCCTGCTCGGCTGCCTGGCCGTCACCCGCATCCTGAAGGCAGTCGGCCATGTCAGGACCTTCTCGGCGCTCGCCGCCACCGCCTCGGCCGGCACGCTGCTCCTTGTGCTGGTCATCGATCCTATCATGTGGTGCGCGGTGCGCTTTGCCGGCGGGTTCTGCTTCGCCGGCCTGTTCACGGTGATGGAAGCCTGGCTCAACTCCGGCGTCACCAACAAGGACCGCGCGCGCGTGCTTGCCATCTACCGCATGGTCGACATCGGCTCGGTCACCAGCGCGCAGTTCCTGATCCCGATCTTCGGCGCCGGCGGCTTTGCCATCTTCGCCATCATGTCGATGATGATCACGCTGTCGCTGGTGCCGGTCTCGCTCGGCGACCGCTCCAACCCGACGCCGCCGGAAGACGTCAAGCTCGACCTGCCGCGCGTCTGGCGCATCTCGCCGCTCGGCTCGATCGGCTGCATCGCGGTCGGCGTCACCAATAGCGCCTTCCGCACGCTCTCGCCCGTCTATGCCGAGCAGATCGGCATGTCGGTCGCCGATGTCGTGACCTTCGTCAGCGTCGGCATCTTCGGCGGCGCTCTCATCCAGTATCCGCTCGGCTATCTCTCCGACCGCCGGGACCGGCGCTCGGTGCTGCTGGCGACAACCTGCTGCGCCATGGTGGCGGCATTGGCACTGGTGTTCGTGGCCGGCGCCGACCCTTTCCTCAACTTCGTCATCGTCTTCATCTTCGGCAGTTTCGCCATGCCGCTCTTTTCGCTGTCCGCGGCGCATGCCAACGACCGCGCCGACAAGGGCGAGTTCGTGCTGATCAACGCGGCGCTGATGCTGTTCTACTCCTTCGGCGCCATCGGCGGCCCGTTCGCGGCCTCGGCGGCGATGCAATATTTCGGACCGGGCGCCCTGTTTGTGTTCAGCGCCGTCGTCTATGCGGTGCTGATCCTCGTCATCCTCTACCGCATGCAGGTGCGCTCCGGCGTGCCGGCCGACAGACGCAGCCCATTCACCGCGCTCTTGCGCACATCGACGGTGTTCGCGCGGCTGGCGCGGCGCAGCGGCGATTCCGATGGATCGAGCGAGCCATGACCTTGCGGCGGCTTGACGAAAGCGCCCGCGGCTGAAATTGAAAGGGACCTAATTTGTTCTTAAAAGCGATTTGATGCACGTCATCACCACCCAAGCTGAGCTCGAGAGCGCCATCGCCGCGTTCGAAAAGTCGGAATTCGTCACCGTCGATACCGAGTTCATCCGCGAGACGACATTTTGGCCGATCCTGTGCCTGATCCAGATGGCCTCGCCCGGCCTGACCGCGCTGATCGACCCGCTCGCGCCCGACATCGACCTGAAACCGTTCTTCCGGCTGATGGCCAACGAGGCCGTGGTCAAGGTCTTCCACGCCGCGCGCCAGGACATCGAAATCATCGTCCATCTCGGCGATCTCATGCCGCACCCGGTGTTCGACACCCAGGTGGCGGCGATGGTCTGCGGCTTCGGCGACAGCGTCTCCTACGACCAGCTGGTGCAGCGCATCACCGGTGCCCGGCTCGACAAATCCTCGCGTTTCACTGACTGGCGCCACCGGCCGCTCTCCGACAAGCAGCTCGACTACGCGCTCGCCGACGTGACCCATCTGATTGAGGTCTACAGGAAGCTCAGCGCCGAGCTCAAGCGCGAGAACCGCGCCCATTGGCTCAACGAGGAAATGGAGGTGCTGACCTCGCGCCAGACCTACGATCCGCACCCCGAGGATGCCTGGAAGCGTCTGAAGATGCGGCTGCGCAAGCCGCAGGAGCTGGCGATCGTGCAGGCGGTCGCCGCCTGGCGCGAACGCGAAGCGCGCGAGCGCGACGTGCCGCGCGGCCGGGTGCTGAAGGACGATGCCATCTATGAGATCGCGCAGCAGGCGCCGCGCGATTCCACCGCGCTCGGCCGGCTGCGCACCACGCCGAAAGGTTGGGAGCGCTCGGCGACCGCAACGGCGCTGCTGGGCGCCGTCACCACCGCGCTTGCCCTGCCCAGGGAGGCGATGCCGAAGCTGCCGAAGACGTTCCAGCCGCCCGAAGGTTCGAGTGCCGCGGCGGAGCTGCTCAAGGTGCTCTTGCGCATGATCGCCGAAAAGGAAGGCGTCGCCTCGAAGGTGCTCGCCTCCAGCGACGATATCGACCGCATCGCGGCCGAGGGCGAGGATGCCGATGTGCCGGCTCTTCAGGGCTGGCGGCGGGCGGTGTTCGGCGAACAGGCGCTGAAGCTGGTGCGCGGCGAGATCGGCATTAAGTTCGACAAGCGCAAGATTGCGCTGTTCGACCTGTAGCATCTTCCCTTCTCCCCAAGATGGATCGCCGCGCAGCGCCGAGACGGATGGCTGGAAGAAATGCGATGTAGCAAAATCGAGCGATTTTAAGCACTTGCGTCGCCAGCGCTTCACTCCGTCCGACACCCTCATCCGACCGAGCCTTGCTCGGTCACCTTCTCCCACAAGGGGAGAAAGTGAGCCAAGGTCGATTCAGCCCGCCCCAAGAAGGTGCAACGCGAACAACACCCAGGCCAGCAGTAGAACCACCGCGCCGAAGAAGAAGACGGAGCTGCGGTGGCGCAGGTTGTTGCTGCTGAGATGCACCCAGGCGTGGGCGTAGCGCGACAGGATGAATATCCACGCCAGCGTAAGCGTCAAATAGTTGACGCCGTTGGTCATGAACAGCGCCAGGCACAGCGCGTGAAACAGCACCGGCAATTCGAACTGATTGATCAGATTGTTGGCGACGGTGACGCAGGAGGCCGGCTCGGTGGTGCGGACCTTGTACTGGCCGACCTTTGCCTCGCCTGACTTGACGGCAAAGTACCGGCGCCGGGCCATCACGAGATAGACAATATAGACCAGCAGAACGTGCGCCAGCATCGGCCAGAAGATCGCGGTCTGGCTCACGGCTGCTCGCCGCCCTGCCCGGCCTGTCGCTGATCCGCCAGGTAGAAGACCGCTATGACGCTCACGGGGATCGCCAGCAGCGCGAATTTGGTGACGGTCAGGGCCGAGGCGAAGGCGAGCGAATCGGGATTGGCCGACTGGAAATCGGACAGCAGCCGCGCCACGGCGAGATTCTGCGCGTAGTCGGCCAGCGTATAGGGCAGCACGAGCACGAGGGCCAACAGCGACTGGGCGGGGGCGGCCATCGTCCGGAATTTGGCCAGCCGGCGCCCGGTGACCAGAAGGAGGCTGAGCAGGGTCAGCGACAGGAGCGCCGGGAACAGGAGGTCGAAGGTCAGATAGTGCCAAACGAGGATGATCTCGCCGCCGCGCCGGCCAAGCGCGGTGAGCCAGGCCATGCCTTCATCCGGGGTG
>NZ_RZOI01000420.1:0-5355 GCF_004022645.1 Mesorhizobium sp. M4A.F.Ca.ET.020.02.1.1
CGGCAAGCTGATCGCCGCGGTGCTGGACGGGCTGAAGGTGGCGAATTCTGACGAGGGCAACGCGGCCGTCGAGGCGGTGGTGAAGGCCAAGGTCGTGGCGCTCACCGATCGCTTCCCTCTCTATCCCTATCTCGGTTGACCTGAAGCCTCGCGTCATTCTTATTGGCCACCACGAGAAGCGCCGCTCCGGCTGGGGCGGCGTCCGGACAGGAGCCTTATTGATGACGCGAATTCTTTGTCTCGGCGCTCTTGCGGCGCTTCTAAGCGCCTCGCCGTTGACCGGCGCCGCCCAGGCGCAGACCACGACGACGGCGCCGAAGGCCGAGACGGCTCCGGCCGCATCGCCTGCGCCTGCATCTCCCAAGACCGAAACCTTCGGCAGGTGGTCCACCATCATCGATGAAGTCAACACCGGTGAGGACGTGCGCAGGACCTGCGCCGCCTCGACGGCGTTCCTCGACCAGAACGGCACCGGCGGCACGCTGACGCTCGCCATCTCGAACGGCGACGCCCTGCCGCCCGACGGCTATCCGAGCCTGGTCATCGCGCTGCGGAACAAGGATCTGCCGGCCGGCGAGAACATTCCCGCCGTGTTCGGTGACGACAAGGGCAAGGTCAAGGCGACTGTCAGTGCCGATATCGGCGACCAGTGGATGCTGGACAACAAGAAGGAGGTCGCGCTTGCCCTGTTGCGCGCCATGCGGCGCGCGGCCGCGATCGATGTCGTCTTCGCCAACAAGCCGGTTGCCAGCATATCGATGGACGGTTTCACCAAGGCCTACCGCAGCCTTGGCGCATCCTGCGGCTTCGCGACCAACGACGTCGCGCCCTGACAGGCAGCAAGGAGCCGCGCCATGGACATTCTCTGGAAAGGCGTCGTCGGCGGCCTCGTCACGGCGCTGATCGTCTGGGCCTCGAAGCGCGGCAACGTCCTGCCCGGCATCCTGCCGCTGGCGCCGACCTTCGCCGTCATCGCGCTGCTCGCCGTCGGCGCCAAGGGCAACTCGACAGGCTTTCGCGAGGCCTGCCTTGCCGGTTTCAGGACGATCCCGGCCTATCTCGCCTTCCTTGGCGCCTGCTGGCTGTTCATCGAACGGGTCGACTATCGGCTGGCCGTTCTCGGCGGCATCGCGGTCTGGCTGGCGGCGGCGCTGGCAATCTTCCTCGCGCCTCGCTATCTCTGAGGCACGAAGGCCGGCCGTCATTTGCCATTCCGGCAAAAAGCTCTAAGCCTTCCGCTCACCAAGAATCGCCAACCGAAGGCTCTCCATGCGCTGTCCCTACTGCCAGTCCGAAGATACGCAGGTGAAGGATTCGTGTCCCGCCGAGGATGGCGCGGCGATCCGCCGGCGGCGCGTCTGCCCCGATTGCGGCGGCCGTTTCACCACCTTCGAGCGCGTTCAGCTCCGCGACCTCGTCGTGGTCAAGAAATCCGGCCGCAAGGTGCCGTTCGACCGCGACAAGCTCCTGCGTTCGGTCGAGATCGCGGTGCGCAAGCGCAATGTCGATCCCGAGCGCATCGACCGCGCGGTGACCGGCATCGTGCGCCAGCTCGAAAGCTCCGGCGAGACGGAAGTGGCGTCGGGCGAGGTCGGCCGGCTGGTCATGGAGGCGCTGAAGTCGCTCGACGACGTCGCCTATGTCCGCTTCGCCTCGGTCTATCGCAATTTCCGCGAGGCCAAGGATTTCCACGAGCTGCTCGGCGAGCTGAAGGGCGACGAGGACAAGGGCGAAGAGGACGCCGGCTGAGCATGGCAGGGCCACAGGTGAGTCGAGCCGAGCAGGAGGCTCTCGATAGGCGCTTCATGGCGGCGGCGCTGAGATTGTCGCGGAAGAACGCCGGCCGCACCTCGACCAACCCATCCGTCGGCACGATCATCGTGCGCGACGATGGCGACGGGCCGATGATCGTCGGCACCGGCGTCACCGCGGTCGGCGGCAGGCCGCATGCCGAGACCGAGGCGCTGGCCGAGGCCGGCGAGCTCGCGCGTGGTGCTACGGCTTACGTTACATTGGAGCCCTGCGCCCATCACGGCCGCACGCCGCCTTGCGCCAACGCGCTGGTCAATGCCGGCATAGCCCGCGTCGTCGGTGCGGCGAGCGATCCCGATCCGCGTGTTTCCGGCCAGGGTTATGCCATCCTGCGCGCCGCCGGCATCGAGGCGGTGGAGAAGGTGCTGGCAGCCGAGGCCTCGGAGCAAATGGCTGGTTACCTGATTCGATCTCTCAAGAAACGCCCGGAAGTGATCCTGAAGCTTGCGCTTTCCAGCGACGGCAAGATCGGCATCGAAGGCGAGGGACAGGTCGCGATCACCGGCGATATCGCGCGTCGCGAAGTCTATCTGATGCGCGCCGAAGCCGACGCCATCCTGATCGGCATCGGCACCGCGCTGGAGGACGACCCGGCGCTGACCGTGCGGCTGCCTGGGCTGGAGAACCGCTCGCCGGCGCGCATCATCCTCGATCGCCAGATCAGGCTGCCTGAGGCGTCGAAGCTGGTCTCAGGCGTCGACCGCGTGCCGCTTTACATCGCCGCTTGCCTCGAGGCCGATCCGCAGCGGCGCGCCACGCTCGAACGCGCAGGCGTGCACTTCATCGGCACGGAAACCTATGGCGGTGAGGTGGCCTTGCCCGAATTGTTAGAGGATCTGGCCGCGCTCGGCATGGCGAGCGTGCTGGTCGAAGGCGGCGCCAAGGTGGCCAAGGCTTTCCTCGACGAAGGGCTGGTCGACCGCATCGTGCTGTTCGGCGGGCCGGACGCGATCGGCGAAGAGGGCATTGCATCGCCCATCGACGCCGACCATATCCCGGCAGGGTTTCGCAAGTTGCGCGAGATGCGCTTCGGCGAGGACAGCTACGCCGAGTGGGTAAGACCATGATCCCAAAAAGTGGGAACCGGTTTTTGGACCAGATCATGGTCAACCTGAAAAACAGAGATATTTGATGTTTACCGGAATTGTTACCGATGTCGGCACCGTCGCTGCCGTGAAGCCGCTCAGGGAAGGGGTCGGACTGCGCATCGACACCGCCTATGACCCGGAAGGCATCGCCATCGGCGCCTCGATCTCCTGCGCCGGCGTCTGCCTGACGGTGACGGCGCTGCCGGAAGGCGGCTCCAACGCGCGCTGGTTCGAGGTCGAGGCCTGGGAAGAAGCGCTCAGGTTGACGACCGCGATGGGCTGGAAATCCGGCACCAGGATCAATCTGGAACGGGCGCTGAGGATCGGCGACGAGCTCGGCGGCCACATCGTCTCCGGCCATGTCGACGGCACGGCCGAGATTATCGAGCGCAAGGACGAGGGCGACGCCGTGCGCTTCACGCTCGAAGCGCCGCGCGAGCTCGCGAAATTCATCGCGCCAAAGGGTTCGGTCGCGCTCGACGGCACCTCGCTCACCGTCAACAAGGTCGAGGGCACGCGCTTCGACGTGCTGCTCATCCACCATTCGCTGACCGTCACCACCTGGGGCGAACGCCAGGTCGGCGACCGCGTGAACCTCGAGATCGACACCATGGCCCGCTACGCGGCGCGCCTGGCGGAGGCCGCGAAAGAGGGGCTTTGAGCCACCCCCGCAAATTAGACCGGGCCTGAGCATCGGACAAAGCTTGCGAATGCTGCCGCTTCGGCCTAAGTCACCGGCGATCCCCGGAGACATCTATGGCTGGCATATCCCAACACGGCAAAGCGTTCATCCGTCCGAAGGACAAGGCGCACCTTCTCATCATCGAGGCGCGCTTCCATGACGACCTTGCCGACGCGCTGCTCGAAGGCGCAACGAGTGCACTGGACGAGGCAGGCGCGACCTATGACGTGGTCACAGTTCCGGGCTCGCTGGAAATCCCGGCAGTAATCACCTTCGCGCTCGACGGCGCCGCCGAAGGCGGCACCACCTATGACGGTTTCGTCGCGCTTGGCACCATCGTCCGCGGCGACACCTACCATTTCGATATTGTCGCCAATGAATCGAGCCGCGCGCTGATGGACCTCTCCGTGCAGGAAGCGATCTGTATCGGCAACGGCATCCTGGCCACCGAGAATGACGCCCAGGCCTGGACGCGCGCCAGACGCTCGGAAGGCGACAAGGGCGGCTTTGCCGCGCGCGCGGCGCTGACCATGATCGCCCTCAAACAGCAGCTGGGAGCCCGATCGTGAGCGAGCCCGCGTCGCCCGGCCAGCCCACGGTCCGCCACGCCAACAAGCGCGGCGCCGCCCGGCTCGCGGCCGTGCAGGCGCTCTACCAGATGGACGTTGCCGGCAGTGGCGTTATCGAGATCACGGCCGAGTACGAAGCGTTCCGGCTCGGCAAGGAAGTAGACGGCGCGCTCTATCGCGAGGCCGATGCACAATGGTTCCGCGCCATCCTCACCGGTGTTGTCGAGAACCAGAAGACCATCGATCCGGTCATCCGCCAGGCGCTAACCGACGACTGGCCGTTGTCACGGCTGGATTCGACACTGCGCGCCATCCTGCGCGCCGGCGTCTATGAATTGATGAAGCGCGACGACGTGCCGGTGGCGGTGATCGTCTCGGAATATGTCGACATCGCCAAGGCCTTCTACGAGGAAGACGAACCCAAGCTCACCAATGCCGTGCTTGATCGCGTATCGCGCCGGGTGCGCGGCGAGGGGCGCGGCAAGGATGCTTCATGACCGCCGCCGCTGCGGCCTTGGCCGCCGGAGCCGGAAGGGGGGCGCGCCGCACGGCGCTGCTGCTGGCAGCTGCCCAGGCGATCATCGGTTCGGCCGCCCCCATAGCCATTTCGCTTGGCGCGCTTGCCGGGCAGTACCTGCTTGGCCCCGACAAGTCGCTGGCGACGGCGCCAGTCACCGGTTTCAACATCGGTGTGGCTCTGGGCGCACTGCCGGCGGCGGCCATTATCCGCCAGCTCGGCCAGCGCGGCGGGTTCATGACCGGCACCGTCATCACCGCGCTCGGTGGGGTCGTCGCGACGCTGGCGCTGTTCCACCCGAATTTCTGGCTGTTCGCCTTCGGCCTGTTGGTGATCGGTGTCGGTGGCGCTTTCGTCCAACAGTTCCGTTTTGCCGCAGCAGACAACGCGCCGCCGGAGTTCAAGGCGCGCGCCATTTCGTTCGTGCTGGCCGGCGGCATCGTCACGGCCGTTCTCGGGCCGCAGATCGTGATCTTCACCCGCGAATCCTTCGCGCCCGTGATGTTCGCCGGCTCGTTCGCCTCTATCCTGGTGCTGTCGGCCGTCGGCGCCGTCATCCTATCGTTTCTGCGCATCGCGCCCAAGGCGGTCGGCGGCGCGGCGATCGATGACGGCGACGCCAGGCCGCTGTCGGAGATCGTCACCCAGCCGCGTTTCGTCGCGGCGCTGTTCTGCGCCGTCGGAAGC
>NZ_RZOI01000421.1:0-5347 GCF_004022645.1 Mesorhizobium sp. M4A.F.Ca.ET.020.02.1.1
GCCGCAGGCGGTGGGCGCCGTGCTCCTCGGCGCGCTGATCATGGTCGCCGCCGACTGGATCGGCCGCACCGCGATCTTGCCGCGCCAGATTCCGGCCGGTCTCGTCGCCACGCTGATCAGCGGCCCGGTGCTGATGGGGCTGCTTCGCCGCCGCTGATCTTGCCCCAGTGGAGATAGAAATGTCCGCCCTGCCGACGGCGTCCCCCGCCCCGATCGCCGACACCACTGTTCACGATTTTGTTCCAAGAGGCAGCGCTGCTGGAGCGAAGCTGCGCCAAAATTGGCCCGTGCACCAAGAGTGGTTGTCTTTGGCGCGCGCCGAATGGCAGGCATTTCATCGCGCCCAATCCAGACGCATATAAGCTGGTACCCCCCGACACTTTGGCTCGCGCTCTTGGCCTGCTGGAAAAGGTGTCGGCGCTTCCCGGTCGCGGCGCGGATGAGGCTGCGGCGGAGTAAAGCCCGATACATCCGGTGGAACGGGACAGGGCCGGCGCGCTAAAAGCCCTTGCCTCGCAGCCAATTCCACCCACGGCCTTTACGGGTTTCGAGGTCGGTCCAATAATAGGCCGCAGCCAGAATAGCCGGAACAACAAGCCCGACAATCACGACTGCCAAAACAAACCAACTCATGGCCTAGGCTCCTGCCGCTCGCGGTAGAGCATCCAGAGCGGCAGGGTTATGATGGCGAAAGTGATCACGGCCAACTCAACCCAGTAAGTAAATGGGTCAAGAGCTCGCTCTACGGGGTGATCCTTGAGAGGAATCCTGCCCGTCCAAAAGGATTGGGCAACCAACCAGACTAGAGCAAGCTCCGTAGCGACCATAACGGCTCGCATCATATACTTATTGGGTTTCATGGGCTTTTCACATAACAGCGCACCCCGGATTCAGGCAACGGGTCTGTCAAATATACAATCGCCATTGGGAAGACCGCGCCATCGATCCTTTTTCTGGAGGCCTTCGAAACAGCCAGACCCGAGGGGCTGGAGGCGCAAGTGATCCTGTCGGCCGGCGAATACGAGACGGAAAAGCTGGCGCCGTTCCAGGTCGGCGCCGAGGATGAGCAGAAGCGCCTGGAGCACAAGCAGGTGACGCGCACCGACGAATTCGCCCGCCTGATGGCCGAGCGGCTGGACGCCATCTCCCGCATCAGCGCCAGCTTCGAGCTGCCGGCGAGAACCACATGTCGATCCTGCCGGTGACGGTCAACCGCGCCGTGCAGGCAGCGTTTGCGGTGAGGTAGGCCGGTCTTTGCCGTATACCTGTCGGGCAGAAAGATCGACGTGTTGCGACGTCACTTCGCCGGAGGCGCGCTCAATCGCCGGTAGGGCACGCCGTCGAACACCGCCGTCACGAAGTCGGTGACGGACATCTTGCGCTTGCGCCCGTCGCTGCAGGCATAGACCGGCCAGCCATCGTCGCTGCATTCGCTGGCCAGGCAGATCTGGGCAAGGCAGTTCCCGGCGGTCAGCCGGAAGCCGCCCTTGCCGGCGAAGCCCTGCAGCAGGCTGCCGTCCGCCGAGCGCCATGTCCGTTGGCTGAATTCGGTCCGCAACAGCCGCGGCTCAAGAGGAACCGCGAGGCCGGTTTGGCCGGGACGTGTTCCGAGTTGCAGGCGGAAGCGCGCCATTGCGGTCGTGTAGGCAGTGACGGTGTCCGATTCCCGCGCATAGGCTGTCGCGAGACTGGCGTGGTCAAGCAGATGAGACGCGCGCTCGCCTGCCTCTAACGGCGTCATCAAGGCAACGATGGCAACAAGGGCGAAGCAAGCTCGCGGCATCAGACATTCCAGCAGCCATATCGATCCGGCGTGCCGGTTTGCCCCCCGGTTCGCCTGCGGCAGCATCCCGCCAATCGGCGTCTGGCGCAAGGCGCCCGGTAGTGGTTGGGACATTGTGAGGAAAAAATGGTGCCCAGAGGCGGATTCGAAGCGAAGGAAATCTGGCTTTGTTTCCAAATAGTTGACGCCCACACAAGAGCAGGGATAGCCAACAAAAATACCAACAAAATATTTCTGTGGATTGGTTCGGTTCCCGGAAATCGCTCTATTCGCTCAATGCCATCGCATCCCAACCTTATCTCAGAAGCGGAGCGTTGAGCAAGTCGCAGGTCCGCTGCTGCCTCCAATTTCCCCGAGATCTGATCGCCCTTACCACTTGAAGATGGCGGCGAGAGCGTCTTTCGACTTGACGCTTACGTCCTTGAAAATATTGAACTTTTCGCGGCATTTGTTACACAGTCTGTTACACGGCTACAGCGTTAATTTAAGCTCTCGGCATCTGAGCTCGCGCGCCCGAGCATCGACCTAATCCGATACTGGCTCGGGGCATCGTTGCTCCCGGAGCTTCAGCGTAGTCTCGCAAAAATTCCCAAGCCGCTTCGGGGCTGACGAGTCTGCGAAGCCGACGAGCGATAGGCAATACCGAGACGCAGACATTACGTGACGGCACTTGATATTGCAGTGCAGCAAGCGTAGAGCACCGCCCGCTTATGGGAGTGTCGTCCATGGCCCTTACCAATGCTGGTAACGAGGCAGAACCTGTCGAACAATCGAGCCATTCTGAGGTCGAGCAGCACAGCACCAAGGTGCTGATGCTGGGCGCGTTGGGCGTGGTTTACGGCGATATCGGCACCAGCCCGATCTATGCATTCCGAGAGGCGTTGCACGCATCGGCCGGTGGCAACGTCGCCAACCGTGGCGACATCCTCGGCGTACTCTCGCTGATCATCTGGTCGCTGACGATCACCGTCACCATCAAATACATCATGTTCGTGCTCCGTGCCGACAATCGCGGCGAGGGCGGGGTGCTGTCGCTGATGGCGCTGGCGCGCAACAGTTTCCCGACGCGCTCGGCGGTGATCCTCGGCATCGGCATTGTCGGCGCGGCGCTTTTTTTCGGCGACGCAGTCATTACGCCGGCGATCTCGGTGCTGTCGGCGGTCGAAGGTATGAATGTCGTCACGCCGACCTTCCAGCCCTATGTGGTGCCGCTGACACTGGCCATTCTGGCGGTCGTGTTTGCGGTACAGCGGTTTGGCACCGGCGGCGTAGGATTGGTGTTCGGGCCCGTTACCGCGCTGTGGTTCCTGGCCATCGGCCTTTCCGGCCTCAACCACATCATGGACGACCCGGAAATCCTGCTGGCAATCAGCCCGCATTATATCGTGTCATTCCTGATCAACTCGCCCGAAGTCGCCTTCGTCACGGTTGGTGCGGTTTTTCTCGCCGTCACCGGCGCTGAGGCGCTCTATGCCGACCTCGGCCATTTCGGGCGCAAGCCGATCGTGCTTGCCTGGCTGGCCATCGTGTTTCCTTGCCTGTTGCTCAACTATGTCGGGCAAGGCGCCTTCGTGCTGGCGAATGGCGGTGTCGTCGGTCATCCCTTCTTCGAGATGAACGAAGGCCGGATGCTTATCCCGATGGTGGTGCTGGCGACGGCGGCGACCGTGATCGCCAGCCAGGCGGTGATCTCCGGCGCTTTCTCGCTGACCAGGCAAGCAGTGCAGCTCAACATGCTGCCGCGCCTGGAAATCCTGCATACGTCGGAAAGACAATCCGGCCAGATCTATATGCCGCGCGTCAACATGCTACTGGCGCTCGTGGTGATGCTGCTGGTGGTCGGCTTTGGCGAATCTAGCAAGCTTGCCTCGGCCTACGGCATTTCGGTGACAGGCAACATGCTGGTGACGAACATACTGCTTTATGTCGTCATGACGCGCATCTGGAAATGGCCGCTCGGCGTCGCGATAGCCTTAATGGCGGTGTTCGTCTTCATCGATACCGGCTTCTTTGCAGCCAACATCGTCAAGGTATTCGAAGGCGGCTGGGCCTCGCTTGCCATTGCCGCAGTGATCGTGATGACCATGTGGACTTGGATAAGAGGCACCAGGTATCTATTCGACAAGACGCGCAGGAACGAGATTCCGCTCGATTCCCTTGCAGGCAATCTGTTGAAGAGGAAACCGCAGCTGATGTCCGGTACGGCCGTGTTCCTGACCAGCGATCCCGCCAGCGCGCCGACCGCGTTGATGCACAGCCTGAAGCACTACAAGGTGCTGCACGAACAGAATGTCATCCTCTCGGTGGTGACGGCGCAACAACCCGTCGTGCCCGACAGTGACCGGGTCAAGATGGAAACGATCAACGAGCTGTTCATGCGGGTGACGCTGACCTTCGGCTATATGGAGCAGCCCAATATCCCGCGCGCGCTGGCGATCTGCCGCAAGCAGGGCTGGAAGTTCGACATCATGACGACCTCTTTCTTCCTGTCGCGGCGCTCGCTCAAGGCCTCGCCCAATTCCGGCATGCCGGTCTGGCAGGACAAGCTGTTCATCGGGCTGGCGCGCACGGCGGCCGACGCAACGGAATATTTCCAGATCCCGACCGGACGCGTCGTCGAGATCGGAACACAGGTGGCGATTTAGTGCATGCCGCAGTTCAGCAGCTGAGAAGCCACTTGAGCGTGTCCATAGAAAGCGCCTCACTGAATACCAAACATCCCCATCCTCTGTTTGGTACGTTTCCAACTCTTGATATCTTGGAATTGACCAAGGATCGCTGCTTGGGTTCTGTCTCGGGAGGCGCGACTTCGGTGAGCAGAACTCTAGCAGCCCTTTCCCAGACTCTCCGCATGAATCGGAGTAGCCTGCTTCCATCGGCGATTTACATGTGGCATCGCCGTTGAGCGACGGCCACCCTTCCGCCCTAATGGGAGGAACAGCTATGGTCAGTAACACCAGCTCAATGAGTGGCATTGCCTATCCCAGCGACCTGGCTTTGTTGAAGCAGGTCTTTGATCGTGTCTGCGCCGAGGCAGGTATCTCCGTTAGTAGCATGCAGGCGGAGCGCCTGAGCGTGAGCGTAATGGCACTGTTCTCGGACGGCGAGTTCGATGAGGCCGTTCTTTATGAACGCCTTAAGCTTGATGCCCGCTCCTTGCCCAGAACGGGCAGCGTATGACCTCCGATCATCAGGAAGTCCTCACGAGCCTTGTAGCTCGTTATGAAACCGTAGTGTCGATACAGGACCGGATCGTTGAGCACGACCGGCGTTTCGGGCCTAGCATCCGAATTGGATGAAGTCCTACTGGAGCGGCTGCTCGTCTCGTTACGGAAGGCCCGCGTCGCCCTGGAGCTGGGCGGTGATCAGGGTGGATTTGCGGCGATAGCGTTCCTCGACGATTTCGAACAGATGGAAGCGCTGTTGGTCGGTGAGGCTGTGAGTTCCGAAGTCATCGAGGATGAGCAGTTGCGCGCGGGTGAGTTTGTCGATGAGGCGTGGGAAGCGGCCATCGAGACGAGCGAGCGCCAAATCCTCGAACAGGCGCGGCACGCGCACATAGAG
>NZ_RZOI01000422.1:0-5328 GCF_004022645.1 Mesorhizobium sp. M4A.F.Ca.ET.020.02.1.1
GACCGGCATATGCGCGGGCCGCGCTGCTCGCAGCGCCGAGACCGCGCCTTCCATGCCACCGCCGGCGACATAGCAGCCGGCGAGGTCCGGATGCCGGGCAAGGAGATCGATCATCGCATCGTGGGTCACCTGGTTCGCTTCCAGGTTGACCAGAGTCTCCATTACGATGAATTCCGGGGCATGCTCGCGGAAGAAGGAGCGGAAGCCGATCTCGCGCAGTTCATGGCCATGGAAGCGGTGGCTGCCGACGAAGAGGGCGACCTTGCCCGGCTTCCTGGCCGCCTTGGCGATCATCCAGGCCGCGGTGCGACCGACCTTGCGGTTGTCGAGGCCGACATAGCCCTCGCGGATGCCGGCGGCGAAGTCGGACAGCAAGGAGAACACCGGTACATTCCTGGCCTTCAGGGCCTCCACCGTCGCCGTCAGCGTCGGGTGGTCCGGACCGACGACGGCCACGGCCCTCGATTTCGCGGCCAGCCTGCGTGTCTGGGCGGCGATCTCGTCGGCGGCCAGCGACGCGGCGAAATCGATCGTCGCGACGCCGCGAAAGCGCTGCGATTGCGAGACTGCAAGTTCCAGCTCCCGCGCGAAATCGCCGTAGAAAATATCATTGCCTCGCAACAGCAGAAAGCCCAGGCGGTATTCCGGCAATTCCTGGCGCATGCGCTGCCTGATCAGTCCCGCGGCGTGATAGCCGATCTCGGTCGCAGCCTCATAGACGCGGCGCGCCGTTTCCTCCTTTACCGGCAGGCGGTTGTTCAAGACGCGATCAACGGTGGCAACGCTGACACCGGAGACGCGTGCCAGATCGGTAATGGTCGGCCGCTTTGCCATGAGCACTCCCTCGCTTGCCGACTCAGTTTACCTCGTCCTGATATGAAATGATAGAAACTATCTTTCTGATATTGAGACTATCATGGCTTGGAGCTATTTTGCATTTCGACGCCGACCGTGCACCCGCCCCACCGCTTTACGCGAGGGCCGAGCCGCAAGGTGCTGATGGAGGAAGCGATGACGGCAATGATGGACGCGGCGCCATCCCGGCGCGACTACAGCCTGGTTGGCCGCGACGCCAGGCTGGCGGTGGAGAATGGTCTCTCGGCGGCCGAGTGGTACCACACCGACATCCCGCGCAAGCAGATGAAGGAATTGATGCAGCGCTCGGACCAGCCGGCGATCCGCGACACCGTCATCTGGCTCGGCGCCTTGGTCCTCAGCGCCGCCGGCGGCGCCTGGTTCTGGGGCACGTGGTGGTGCGTGCCGTTCTTCTTCGTCTACGGCACGCTTTACGGCTCCTCGACCGATTCACGCTGGCACGAATGCGGCCACGGCACCGCCTTTCGCACGCAGTGGATGAACGACGCCATCTACCAAATCGCCTGCTTCATGATCATGCGCAACCCGGTGACCTGGCGCTGGAGCCACACGCGCCACCACACCGACACGATCATCGTCGGCCGCGATCCGGAAATCGCCGTGATGCGGCCGCCGGACCTGATCCGCACGGCACTGGCCTTCGTCGGCGTCCTCGACGCCTGGCGCGCGATGAGCGACATGCTGCGCAACGCGGCCGGCAACATCAGCGCGGCGGAAAAAACCTTCATTCCCGAGCAGGAGCAGCCGAAGGCGATCCGCATCGCCCGCATCTGGGCGGCGATCTATGCCGCCACGATCGCGTCGGCGTTCTATTTCGACTCGTTCCTGCCGCTGATGCTGGTCGGGCTGCCCAGGCTCTACGGCGCCTGGCATCACGTCATGACCGGCCTGTTGCAGCATGGCGGCCTTGCCGACAACGTCATCGACCACCGCCTCAACAGCCGCACCGTCTACATGAATCCGATCAGCAGGTTCATCTACTGGAACATGAACTACCATGTCGAGCACCACATGTTTCCGATGGTGCCCTACCACGCGCTGCCCAGGCTGCACGAGTTGATCAAGCATGACCTGCCGGCGCCGACGCCGTCGATCCTGGCCGGCTACCGCGAGATGATCCCGGCCTTCCTGCGCCAGCTTCGCTACGAGGATTACTTCATCAAGCGGGAGCTGCCGCCGACGGCCCGCCCCTATCGCGAGGATCTGCACAGCGATCATCCCACGGCTGCAGCGGCCGAATGACCGGCCGAGGCGCGCCGAGCAATCCAATTCGCCGGAGGACGACATGAGTGACTGGGTCGAGGCCTGCGCGGCCGGAGACATCGACGAGGAAGACGTTATGCGGTTCGATCATGGCGGCCGTACCTTCGCCATCTATCGCAGCCCGGAGGACGAGTATTTCGCGACAGATGGGCTGTGCACGCATGAGAAAGTGCATCTGGCGGGCGGACTGGTGATGGACGACATCATCGAGTGCCCGAAGCACAATGGCCGCTTCAACTACAAGACCGGCGACGCCAGGGGCGCCCCGGTCTGCGTCAACCTCAAGACCTATCCGGTCAAGGTCGACGCCGGCAAAGTCCTCATTCAGATCGGGTGATCGCGATGTCCGGGGGAATGGTCATCATCGGCGCCGGCGAATGCGGCGGGCGCGCCGCGCTCGCCTTGCGCGATCTCGGCTTCGAGGGCGCGGTGACGCTGATCGGCGACGAGCCGCATCTGCCCTATGAACGGCCGCCGCTGTCGAAGGAGGCGATGACCGGCGAAGTGCCGGCGATCAAGGCGATCACCAGCGAGGAGCTTCTGGCCGAACGCTCGATCCGGCACATCCGTTCGGTCCGCGCCGTGGCGATCGACCGCGCCGCGCATGCGGTTCGACTGTCGGACGGTTCTTTGCTTCCCTACGACAAGCTGTTGCTGGCGACCGGCTCGCTACCGCGCAAGCTGCCGATGCCGGGGCTGGGCGAACGCTGTGTCTATCTTCGGACCTTCAACGACGCTCTGGCCATCCGCGCGCATCTCAATCCAAAAAGCCGCGTCGCCATCGTCGGTGGCGGCTTCATCGGGCTGGAGCTTGCCGCTTCGTCGCGCAAGCTCGGCGCCACGGTCACCGTCATCGAAGCGCAGCCGCGCATCCTGATGCGCGGCGTGCCGGCCGAGATCGCCGCGGCAATCCACGCGGAGCATGAGGCGGAAGGCGTGATCATCCTCGCCGGCCAGGGCATAGAAGCAATCGCCGATGACGGCAAAGAGGTGCGCATCACGCTCGCCGGCGGACGACAAATCGCCGCCGACCTCGCGGTGATCGGCATCGGCGCCGTGCCGGTGACCGGGCTTGCCGCGGAAGCAGGGCTTACGATCGACAACGGCATCGCCGTCGATGCCGAGCTGTGCACCGCCGACCCGGACATCTTCGCCGCCGGCGACTGCTGCTCGTTCCCGCTTGCCGTCTATGGCGGCCGGCGCGTGCGGCTGGAAGCCTGGCGCAATGCGCAGGAGCAGGGCGCGCTGGCGGCGAAAAACATGCTCGGCGCCGGCGAGGCGCATGCGTCGGTGCCGTGGTTCTGGTCGGATCAGTATGGGCTGACCCTGCAGATCGCCGGGCTTTCCGACGAGGGCAAGAGCATGGTGCGCCGCGACCTCGACGACGGCGCCTTCATCCTGTTCCACCTGGCGGACGACGGACGGCTGGTGGCGGCGAGCGGCATCGGTCCGGGCAATGCGGTGGCGCGCGATATCCGCCTGGCGGAAATGCTGATCGCCAAGCGCGCGGCGCCGGCGCCGGCGGCGCTCGGGTCGCAAACGGTCAAGCTCAAATCGCTGCTGGCTGCGTGAGGCTTCGGAAGGTGCCGGCATCTCGTGCGGCATGAGGGGGATCAAGAAATGGCACGCAACAGACCGACGGTCGCCGACCTGCAAGCGCTGAAGGGCAAGCGTCAGTTGTCCAAGCTGCGCGTCTTCTCGCTGGAAGAAGCGGAAGCCGCCGAACGCGCTGGCATCGACATCATCTCGGTCACCTATGACCTGATCTTCGACCCGCGTTTCCGCGACGCCGCGCCGACCTGCTTCGCCATTCCCGGCGACGAACAGGCCAAGATGGGCGCCACCACCGACGATATCCTGCGCACAGCGGTGAAGCTGCGCGCGGCGAGCGCCGATGCGATGTACTGCTCGGCCAGTTTGCAGACGATCCGCCGGCTGCGCGACGAGCACATCCCGGTCTGCGGCCATGTCGGCCTGGTCCCGGCGCATGCGACCTGGACCGGCGGCTTCAAGGCGGTCGGCAAGACCGCAGAGAGCGCCGCTTTCGTCTGGAAGCAGGTCAAGGACCTCGAGGCGGCCGGCGTCTTCGCCGCCGAAATCGAGGTGGTGCCGGCCGAGGTCGCCAGCGCGATCTCGCGGCGCACGCCGCTGATCATGATCTCGATGGGTGCCGGCGCCGGCTGCGATGCCCAGTATCTGTTCTCGGAAGACGTGCTCGGCACCAATCGCGGCCGCTATCCGCGCCACGCCAAGCGCTACCGCGATCTCGCGGCGGAGTTCGACCGCATTCAGAGCGAGCGCATCGCCGCGTTCCGCGAATATGCCGCCGACATCCAGTCGGGCGCCTATCCGGAACCGCGCCACATGCTCGAGGCGGACGCGCTGGAATTGCGCAAGTTCGAGGCGTTCCTCGACGCGGAAGGCTAAACAGCCCGAACCCGAGGCGGCTAGAACAGCGCCTTCAGTTCGTCCAGCTTGTCGTTGACCAGCCAGCCGTAATAATTTTCCTCGGGCAGCTTTTCCGGCTCGCCGGCGGCGCGACGCTTGTCGTTCTCGGCCTTCAAAGCAGAGGCGCGCTGCTCGGGATTGCCTACATTGTAGAGCGTCGCCGTGAGGCCGGGATTGTCGGAGATGTCGAAGCCGGCAATGCTCTTATAGGCATCGATCGACGTCCTGATCGTCGCCGCGACATAGGCCAGCGTCAGGTCCGGATCCATGATGGTCTTGTAGACCGTGTTCGGATCGCCGACGTCGAGCTTCGGCAGTCCGGAAACCTTGTGCACGAGATCGCTCATCTGCAGCGCGGTCAGCGGATTGAGCTGGC
The DNA here is from genome assembly GCF_004022645.1 of Mesorhizobium sp. M4A.F.Ca.ET.020.02.1.1. Lineage (NCBI taxonomy): Bacteria > Pseudomonadati > Pseudomonadota > Alphaproteobacteria > Hyphomicrobiales > Phyllobacteriaceae > Mesorhizobium > Mesorhizobium sp. M4A.F.Ca.ET.020.02.1.1. Next base: position 4,964 of record NZ_RZOI01000422.1, read on the forward strand.
CGAGGCCGAAGGTCTGGCCGGCATAATAGGGCTGGAAGAAGGTGGCGCCGAAACGGTCGTTGGGGAAGCTTGTGCCGCCAACGCTCTTGCCGCGGAAGGAATGGTTCCAGACCTGCTCGCGGCATTCCCACAGATCGTAGCTGTCGGTCATACCGGCGCATTTCTTGAATTCGGGGCGCTGGACGAAATCGCTAATGTCCTCGCCGTCATAGGCGAAGGAGAGCTTGCTCGACAGATAGGAGATCGCCTTGACGTAATAGGTCTGCAGCCGGTCGTAGGCGTCGACATTGTAGGTGTGCTCGCCGACGATGGCGCCGACGATGTGCATCGGGTCGATGCCATAGGCGGCAGCCTCCTTCCTGATC
>NZ_RZOI01000423.1:0-5325 GCF_004022645.1 Mesorhizobium sp. M4A.F.Ca.ET.020.02.1.1
TCGGAGCCAGACGCTTCGGCGACGTTCATCACTGGACTGCCGACGAACTGGGCCACGAACAGGTTGGCGGGATGCGAATAGACCTCGTCCGGCGTGCCAACCTGCTGGATGAATCCTTCATGCATGATGACGATGCTGTCGGCCAGGCTCATCGCCTCGATCTGGTCGTGCGTGACGTAGATCGTGGTCGAACCCTGCTTGATGTGCAGCCGCTTGATCTCGGCCCGCATCTCCTCGCGCAGCTTGGCGTCGAGCGCGCCGATCGGTTCGTCCATCAGCATCGCCTTCGGGCGCCGCACCAGCGCCCGGCCGATCGCCACGCGCTGCATGTCGCCGCCGGATAGCGCCGACGGCCTCTTGCCGAGCAGGTCGGTGATCCGCAGAACCCGGGCGACCTCGCGAACCGACGTGTCGACCTCGCCGCTTCCCATGCGCGTTGCGCGCAACGGAAAGGCGATATTCTCGAACACCGTCATGTGCGGGTAGAGCGAAAACGACTGGAACACCATGGCGATGTCGCGGTCGGCAGCCTTGAGGTGCTGCACGGCCTTGCCGTCGATCAGGATGTCGCCCTGGTCGATCGTTTCGAGCCCCGCAATCGCACGCAGCGTCGTGGTCTTGCCGCAGCCCGACTGGCCAAGCAGCACGATAAACTCGTTGTCGGCGATGGCGAGGTTCAGATTGTGGATGACCTGAACGGCGCCGAAGAATTTCTCGATGCCGCGAAGTTCGATCTGCGTCACTGCCGTGCCCCCTCGTGCATCGCGGCGCCGGTTTCCTCCGGGCGCTCCGGCGCTATCTTTGACGTGATGTTGAAGCCGATCAGGCCGATCAGGATGATCGTCACGCCATAGGAATGCAGGCCGAGGCTCCATGGCTGGCAGAGCGCAATGATGCCCAGCACCATGAGAATCTGCGAGGCCGGCAACAGGTATTTCTGGTTGACCGCGCGAAAACTCATTTGCGGATCGCTCCGAAGGTGACGCCGCGAAGCAGGTGGTTGCGCAACAGGAAGGTGAAGATTGCGACCGGCAGCAGGAACAGGAAGGTGCCCGCGGCGATCGTGGTCCAGTCCGGCAGGCCCGAGCCAATCTGGCTGGGGATGAAGGGCGGCGCCGTCTGGGCGCGTCGGTTGGTCATGATCAGCGCAAAGGCGTACTCGTTCCAGGCTGTGATGAAGCAGAACACCGCGGTGGCAGCGATACCGGTCGCCGCTTCCGGCAGCACGATCTTGAAGAAGGCCTGCATGCGGGTGTAGCCGTCGACCAGCGCCGCCTCCTCGTATTCCTTCGGGATCTCGTCCATGAAGCCCTTCATCAGCCAGACTGAGAAGGACAGGTTGAAGGCGACGTAGAGGATGATCAGGCCGATATGCGAGTCGTTGAGGCCGACCATCCGGTACATCAGGAACATCGGGATCGCCACGACCACCGGCGGCAGCATGCGTGTTGACAGGATGAAGAAGAGAAGGTCCGCCTCGCCTGCGATCTTGAAGCGCGAGAAGCCGTAGGCGGTGAAGGTCCCCATGCCGACGGCGAGCACCGTGCTGATGACCGCCACGATCAGGCTGTTCATGAACCGGTTGGGATACTGCGAAAGCTGCACGTCCTTGCCAACCTTCAGCACCCGCTCGCCGCCGTCATAGATGCGCTTCTCCCACCAGGGCGCGGCCTCGTAGACTTGCGGGTCGACAGGCTTCTGCATCTGCACGCGCTTGGTGAACAGACGGATGAAGGGGGTGACTTCCGGCTGGAAAAGGACGGTGGGCGGCACGCTGACCGCCAACTCCTTCGGCTTGAACGCAGTGGAGGCGATCCAGTAGATCGGCGCGAGGAAGATCAGCGTCGCGATAAGCACCGCAACGATTGCCGCGCGGTTGAGGGCAATCTCGGAAGAAGTGCGGACGGCGGCCATCTCAGCGCTCCTTCACCTTGTTGAGGTACTTCACGTAGAGGTTGGTGATGGCCAGCACCATGATCAGCACGATGTAGGCCAGCGCGCAGGACTTGCCGGTATCCCATTGCTGGAACGCCTGCTTGTAGAGCCGGATCGCAATCAGTTCGGCGGTCGGCTGGGTCGTCATCGTGTAGGCGATGTCGAAGGTCTTGAAGGCTTCCATGGTGCGGAAGATCAGCGCGATCAAAAGAATCGGCGAGACCAGCGGCAAGGTGATGCGGGTGAAGGTGTACCACCAACCGGCGCGGTCGATCGCCGCGGCCTCGTAGAGGTGCTGCGGCACGGCCGACAGGCCGGCGAGCGAAAGCAGCATGACGAAGGGCGACCACATCCAGATATCGGTGATCGCGACGGCGTAGAGCGCGCTGTCGGGGTTGGACAGCCAGGCGAAGTCGCCCAGGCCGAAGACGTAGTTGATCGGGCCCCATGACGGGCTGTAGAGCAGTTGCCAGAACAGGCCGACGACAGCTGCCGACATCATCATCGGCAATAGCAGCAGCGTGGTGATGAGGCCCTTCATCGGAAAGCTGCGGTTGAGCAGCAGCGCGAGGCCGAAGCCAACGATCATCTGGCCGGCCACCGAAACGATGACGTATTTCGCCGTGATGATGAAATTCGACCAGATGTGATCGTCGCTAAGCAGCTCACGGTAATTCTGCAAGCCGACGAACTGCCAAGGCTCGCTCCGGTTCGCCGCGAAGTTCGTGAAGGAATAGCCCAGCGAATAGATCAGCGGGAAGATGTTGAAAACGATCAGGAACACCAGCGTCGGGATGATGAACAGGTTGCGGATGGTCAGATCCGACCAGCCGCGCGCTGCGGCCCTTGAGGCAGGATCGAGATGTGTGAGGGCTACCGAAGCCAACGAGCGTCTCCCTGAAACAGGAATGCCGGAGGGGAAACCCTCCTCCGGCATTCTGAATGTGATGCTTATTTGTAGCGATTGTACTTGGTGAACGTCGCCTTCCATTCGGCGGCGGTCTTGTCGAGCGCTTCCTGGGCGGTGCCTTTCCCGCCGACCACGAACGGATAGATGTTCTGGTTCAGCTGATCTAGCACCTCGGCGTATTCCGGCGTCGCCCAGAAGTCCTTGACCATGAACATCGTGTCATAGAACGCCTTGTTGTAAGGCGTAGCGTTCTGGAACGCTTCCGATTTCAGCACGGCCTGGCTGCAGGTGTAGCCGCCAAGGTCCGCCCACTTCTTCTGGGTCTCGTCCTTGATGAACCACTCCAGGAACTTCGTCGCCTCTTCCTGGTTCTTCGAGTACGAGACGATGGAAATTCCCTGGCCGCCGAGAGCGGCGAAGCGCTTGCCGTCCGGGCCGGCCGGATTGGCGAAGAAGCCGGTCACGTCGGCGTACGGGTTGGTGGCCTTGTTTACCAGCGGCGGGAAGAAGGCGAAGAAATTCATGCTCATCGCGGCGAGGCCGCCGGTGATCGCCTGGTTGTCTTCCACGAAGAAGGTCTTGCCCCAACCGGGAGGCGTGAACTTGTAGAGTTCCTTGTACATGTCGAGGCCGGCGGCGGCCTCTTTCGAATTGGTGATGCCGTCGACCTTGTAAGTTGCGTAGTCGCCGAGGTCGCCGCCATAGCTGAAGATAGCGCTTTCGACGCCCATCGCCATCGCGTCATAGGAATTGTCGGTGTAGATGGCGACGCCGTACCGCTTCTGGTCCGGACGGTGGAAGAACTCGGCGATGTCGCGCAGCTGCGCATAGGTCTTCGGCACGTCGAGGTCGTAGTTGTACTTCGCCTTGAAGGCTTCCTTCTCCTTCGGATCCTCGAACCAGTCCTTGCGATAGGACCAGCCGATCGCATCGCCTTCAAGCGGGATCGCCCAGTATTTTCCGGAACCGCCAGGGTATTCGGCATAATACTTTACAGTAGCGGGCGCCATCACATCGCCAAGCTTGTGCTTGTTGAAGAAGTCCGTCAGGTCGACATAGTGGCCTTGCGTCGAACCGGCACCAAGCCATTGCGAGTCGCCGACCACCATGTCGTAGGCGTCGCCATGCGCGTTGAACTCGGTAAAGGCCTTGGTCTGGAAATCTGGCCATGGCGTCGTCTGTACGGTGACCTTCACCCCGGTCTCGGCCGTGTAGTCGTTGACGAGTTCCTGCAGATAGTTTGCCGGATCCCATTCCGCCCAGAAGATGGTGAGTTCCTTGTCCTGCGCGTAAGAAGACGTTCCACAGGCGAGCACTAAGCCGATACCAGCAATGACGCTGGTCACTATCTTGCGCATAATGTTTCCTCCCTTGTGCGCATTCTACCGTGTCATGCGAGCCGGCGGCGAGGCCGGCCCTGGTAGTTCCTCCAGTGATGGCACTCTTCCGGTTTGGGCGCCTCCCCGCCCGGCGGAAAAATGGATCGCAGCCCTCACTTTCGATCCGCGTTGTCAGCCTTAATCTGGTATTACCAATTCTAAAGGGACGTCAAGCCCTTTCTTGAGCGATCAGGAACGGTCAGGCAAGCCATTTGCAGCGGTATCTGCCTGTTTTACCTTAATTTTCCTACTCCTTGATACGCGCGGGCCTTGTTTCGATCATCTCATCGGGACTATTATGCATAACTGACTTCGCGATCTGGTCCAACCAGATTTGTGTTATTTTGCGGTTGCCGCCGATGTGGCGTCGCCTTCCGATTCCGCCACGGCCGCCCGCACCAGCGCGCCCGCCGCCCACTGCGCGACCGCCATCATGCGACGACTGTCCAGGCCCCATATGTCCTTCAATACAATCAGCACCTCGACGCCGAACATCAGCGACAGCGCCTGCGCCAGACGCTTGAACTCGCGCGGCGGCAAATGGCCCTTGAGCGGCGCTAACGCATCCTTCAGGAGGTCGATGCGATGCCCGCGCGTGAAGGCCGGCTCATTGCCCAGCGTGCCTGCCTGGCGCCTGGCCCACTGATCCAGCGACAGTTTCAGCGCCGCCTTGAACGTCGCCTCGAAAGCCTCGATACGCGGCATCGCGGTGGCGTAGAGTTCGGCGACCCTGCGCTCCGGATCGTCCGACGCCGAGCGCCAGGTGAGGATAGGGCCGAGCCCCTCATCGACCACTGCCTGCACCAGTGCTGCCTGGCTCGGGAAATATCGATAGGCGGTTGCGCGCGACACTTCGGCCGCCTCGGCGACCTCGCTCACGGAAGGTGTGGCGCCGCCCTGCATCAGCCTGGTGGCCGTCTCCAGCATCAGCCGCCTGGTGCGGGCGCGCGCGCCACGCTCGGCCGCTCGGCCCTCACCGGTGTCGTCGTTCGGCGCGGCTTGTTGACGTGAGACATCCATGTCAATACGATACGCGCGTCTCAAAAAATTGCAATGGTCTTGGTGACCGGGCAACGAGTGGCGGCGGGCGGCGCCCAGACA
>NZ_RZOI01000424.1:0-5309 GCF_004022645.1 Mesorhizobium sp. M4A.F.Ca.ET.020.02.1.1
GTGTGCGCCGGCCGCTGTCCGGCACCATGACCATGGACGGCAAGCCCTATGCGCCGGCATCAGCAGGCGAGGCGATCGCGGCCGGCGTTTTCCTTGTCGCCAAGGACCGCGCCACCAGCGGCATCGTCGGCGGCTTCAACATCGAGCGCAACATCAGCCTGCCCTTCCTCAAGCGCATGTCAGGCTTCGGCATCATGAAGCGGCGCGCCGAACGCAGCATCGCACGCCGGCAGATCGACGAGCTCGCCATCGTCTGCCGTTCGGAGAAGGACGAGCTTTCCGCACTTTCGGGCGGCAATCAGCAGAAGGTGATGGTCGGCCGCTGGATGTCGCAGGATGCAAAACTGTTCATCCTCGACGAACCGTTTCAGGGCGTCGACATCTCGGCCCGGCGCGACATCGCCTCCAAGCTCCGAGCGAGCGCCGACGGCCGCGCCACGCTGCTCTTCGTCACTGAGCTCGACGAGGCGCTGGAGACGGCCGACCGCATCCTGGTCATGTCGGAGCAGACGATCGTCGGCGAACACAGGAACGAAGACATCGATCTCGAGCGGCTGCTTGCCGAAGTGGCGGGCGGCCCGCTGCACAGTGCGGCGTGAGGATCATGGACAGGAATGGAGCAGGGATGCGTTGGACTGACATGGCAACGGCGCCGGAGAGCGCTGCATGATGTTGCGTGACCATGCCATCCGCTACGGCTTCATCGTCCTTCTGTTCGGCCTGATCGCCTATTTCGCGGTCGCCGCCGACGGTTTCGTGTCGCCGCAGAGCGCGGTCTTCATCTTCCAGTCCGTCGCCATCACTGGCGTGCTGGCGCTCGGCGTCACGGCGACCCTCGTAGTCGGCGGCTTCGACCTGTCGATCGGCTCGGTCGCCACCAGCGCCATGATGGCGGCCGCCTATGTCATGGTGGTTCTGGAGCAGAACGCCGTCGTCGCGGTCGTCGTCTGCCTGCTCATAGGCGCCGTCGTCGGCCTGATCAACGGCTGGCTGATCGTCTACATGCGGGTGCCCGACCTGCTCGCCACGCTCGGCATGATGTTCCTGCTCGTCGGCCTGCAGCGCATCCCAACCGAAGGCCGTTCGATCGCCACCGGCATGACCATGCCCGACGGCTCGGTCGCCAACGGCAAGTTCGGCGAAGCCTTCCTGGCGCTCGGACGCCATCGCTTCGATTTCTTCGTGCCCAACCTCGTTCCGGTGTCGGTCGTGGTGCTGATTGTGCTGGCGCTGCTGATCTGGTTCTTCCTCGAATACACGCGCTTCGGCCGCATGATGTATGCCGTCGGCAGCAATGAGCGCGCGGCCGAACTCGCCGGCGCGCGGGTCAAGGCCTACAAGATCTGGGCCTATGTCATTTCGGGCGTCTTTGCCGCGATCGGCGGCATCCTGCTCGCCGCCCGGCTTGGCCGTGGCGACATTGCCTCGGGCAACAATCTGCTGCTCGACGCGGTGGCGGCCGCGCTCATCGGCTACGCGGTGCTTGGCGCGGCCAAGCCAAACGCCTTCGGCACGGCCGTCGGCGCGGTCGTCGTCGGGGTGCTGCTACAGGGCCTGACGATGATGAACGCGCCCTACTACACGCAGGATTTCGTCAAGGGCGGCGTTCTCGTCGTCGCCCTTGTCTTCACCTTCGCCCTTTCCGGCAGGGGCGGGAGATAGGTTCGACCGGTCAAAACAGTGGAGGAAAACGACATGAACATCACAAGAAGACTTCTGGGGAAGGTGGCGCTCGGGCTTGCGGGCGCCACGATGCTGATGCAGGTCCCGGCTCTTGCCGCCGACAGACCGGCGCCGTTCGACAAGCCCGGCGTCAAGATCGCGCTGGTGCGCTATCTGTCGACCGGCGACTTCTTCCAGGCCTATCTCTCGGGCGTCGAGGCGCAGGCCAAGGCGCTTGGCGTCGACCTGCGCGTGCTCGACAGCCGCCAGGACGCCGCCCTTCAGGCCGACATGGTCGACCAGGCCATCGCGCTCGGCGTGCAGGGCATCATCATCCAGCACGGCCTGACGGAATCGATGAAGGATGCCGCGCAGCGCGCGGTCGACGCCGGCATCAAGGTCGTCGCTTTCGACGTCAATGTCGAGAACCCGAAGATCCCGCAGATCGAGCAGTCCGACCGCGACCTTGCCCGTCTCGCGCTAGAGCAGGCGGTCACGGACAATGGCGACAGCTGGACGGCCGGCTATGTCTACGTCGCCGGCATCGCGCCGCTCGACCGCCGCAACGAGACCTGGGTCGACGTGAAGAAGAAGCATACGGGCATCAACGAGGTCGCCATGTTCGGCACGCTCGACAACCCGATTGCCAACTCCGTCGCCAACCAGGCACGCTCGGTGCTGTCGGCGCATCCCGACATAAAGGTAATGTTCGCCCCCTATGACGAATTCGCCAAGGGGGTGAAGATCGCCGTCGACGAGGCGGGTCTGAACAAGGCCGTCAAGATCTACTCGGCCGACATCTCGACCTCTGACATCGCCGCGATGCGCGAGCCGGACAGCGCCTGGGCCGCCACCGCAGCCACCAACCCGGCCGTCGTCGGCCAGGTCTCGGTGCGAGCGCTGGCGCAACTGCTCGCCGGCGAGGATCCCGGCCACAACGTCATCGTGCCGCCGACGCTGATCACCCAGAAGGAGCTCGTGGACAAGGACATCAAGAACATGGAGGACCTGTCGGCCAAGCTGCCGCAGTTCGCCCATGCCGATGTCGCCATGCCGGCCTGGATGCCGAACCCGAACGCCAAGTAGTTCTGGTCTAGGCGCGTTCGCCTCTGATGGCATTGATGCGACGCGCTTCCGACTCCCAACTGCTGCACGCTTTTGGCGACATTAGCAACGTTGGCGCTGCCCCTCATCCGCCTGCCGGCACCTTCTCCCCGTATAGTGACAGGGAGAAGGTGCTGGCCGCGACGCTGGCGCATATTCTGCAACGCTGGAGGTTGACGAAACCATCCGCGACAGCTGTCTTTCTCCCCGTCACTATACGGGGAGAAATGCCCGGCAGGGCAATGAGGGGCAGCGCCAACCGACGAAATAAATAACGTCAACCGTCTTGCTTGAGACCGTTCTAGCCAACGCGACCTCTTTCGTGCTCGGAAGAGAGTGGCATCCAGGGCCGCTCTCCTGCTTGCAGCCCGCTCTCAGCCCACTCTTCCGGCGCGCGCCAACCCATGCGCCACCAGCCGGTCGATGACTTCCGGATAGCTGACGCCGCTCGCCGCCATCGCCTTGGCGTACATGCTGATGTCGGTGAAGCCGGGAATGGTGTTGAGCTCGTTGATCAGGAACGTCATGTCCGGCATCAGGAAGAAGTCGACACGCGCCATGCCGTCGCAACCGACGGCCCTGAAGGCCCTTGCGGCCATGTCGCGCATCGCCTGCTCGACTTCCCGCGGCAGTTCGGCCGGCACGATCAATGCCGCGCCGTTCTCGTCGATATACTTGGCATTGTAGTTGTAGAAGCCGTGGCTTTCCGCCGGCACGATCTCGCCCGGCCGCGAGACGAAGAGCTTGCCCGCGGGGTCTTCCAGCACGCTGAATTCGATCTCGCGGCCACGGACGAATTCCTCCGCCAAGAGCTTGCGATCGTGCTGGAAGGCTTCCGCAAGCGCTCGATCGAATTCCTGGCTGGCATTGACCTTTGCGACGCCGACAGACGAGCCCTGCCGCGCCGGTTTGACGAAGAGCGGCAGGCCGAGCTGGTCTCCCAGCACGGCAAGCGATGGCGCCGAACCTTCCTCAATGGTCACCGACCGCGCGACTGGTAGGCCGGCAGCTTTCAGCAGCCGCTTGGCGATGTCCTTGTCGAGCGCAGTCGCGGAGCCCAGGATGCCGCAGCCGGCGAGCGGCACCTGCGCCACTTCCGCCAGCCCCTGCACCGCGCCGTCCTCGCCGTGCAGGCCGTGCAGGACGGGAAACAGGATATCGATATCTGGCAGCGCGTAGGGAGCGCCCTCGGCCGGGATCGCCAGCATCCGCCCGTGTCCGCCCGGCACCAGGCAAATCTCCGTGTCGCCCGAAGGTGCCGACAGCGTGCCGTCCTCGAAACGGCTGAGCAGCCATTTGCCTTCGCGGCTGACGAAGATCGGAACCGCATCATATTTCGCCGGCGCCAGCGCGCGCATGACATTGGTCGCGGAAAGCATCGAAACGTCATGCTCGGCCGAACGCCCGCCAAAGAGCACGGCAATACGCAGTCTGTTCGCGGCCATGAACGTCTCCACCTTGCAAGCGGTTCAAGGAATAGATTGAAGCGGAATTTCGGCAATCGCTTCCGACGACGACAGTTTTCAAGTCGTGGTGGCGAGGTCGCTAAAGTCGCTGCCGCCCCTCAACTGGTGATTGGCGAAACCGTCGGCGACAGCGTCCCTCTCCCCGTCACTATCGTGGAGAGGACACCGGCAGGCGGATGAGGGGCGGCGCCAGCGTTCCCGTCTGAACCCCTGCATGACAGTAGGGGTCCATGGCAGGTTGCCTACCGCAGCGCCGCGGCGATGTTGCCACCGTCGACCGTCGTCACATCGGCGGTGGTTCGATCGGCCAGCGCCTGGTGCAGGAAGGCCTGCGCCACGTCCTCGGCCGTCACTTCCTGGCCGAGCAGATTGCCGGACATGTATTCCTTCTCCGATACGCCGCGCGCGCCCGAGCGGCTGGCGATCATGGCGTCGGTCAACAGACCCGAGCGGATGCGGTCGGCATTGACCGCGTTCGAGCGGATGCCCTGCGCGCCGTAGTCCAGCGCATATTGCCTCGACAAAAACAGCGTCGCCGCCTTCGGTATGCCATAGGCGCCGAACTTCGGCCCCGGGTTGATCGCCTGCTTGGACGTGTTGAACAAAAGCACGCCGCCGGTGCCCTGTGCCAGCATGATGCGCACGGCGTTCTGCGCCGCCGACTGGTGGGCGAAGAAATTGAGCTCGAAGCTCTTGCGCAGCGTAGCGTCGTCGAGCTCGCCGATGCGGCCTTCCCAGGCCGCGCCCGCATTGGAGACGAGGATGTCGAGGCCGCCATAGACGGCGACTGCCCGGTCGAAGGCGGCGCGCAGTTCGGCCGGATTGGTGATGTCGGCGCCAACGCCGATCGAGCCGTTGCCGGCCTTCTTCGCCGCTTCCGCGGCCTTGGCCGCATCGAGGTCGACGATGACGGCATGTGCGCCATTGTCGGCGAACAGCTTCGCCGTCGCCGCGCCGATCGCGCCGGCGCCGCCGGTCACCAGCACCACCTGGCCGGTCAGCGGCTTCGGCTTGTTGGAGGCGAGCTTGGCCTGTTCCAGCGACCAGTATTCGAGCGGGAAGAGATCGGCCTTGGAC
>NZ_RZOI01000425.1:0-5308 GCF_004022645.1 Mesorhizobium sp. M4A.F.Ca.ET.020.02.1.1
CTCCTCGCCGCCCGCCGCCGCACCCCGCCCGCCGTCCGCTTCACCTTCTTCGCCCCTGTCAGCTCGTGCATGGCATCGAGCTGCATCTGCTGCATTTCCGCCAGCCGCTGCCATTGGCGCGAGATCAGGTAGTCGAGCTTTTCGTGCAGGTGCCGCACTTCCAGCTCGGCCTTCAGGTTCACCCGGTAGTCGTTGAAGGAGCGCAGCCGGTCCTTCGCTTCCTGCCGCTTCTGGCTCATCATGATCACCGGCGCCTGGATAGCGGCGATGCAGGACAGCATCAGGTTGAGCAGGATGAACGGGTAGGGGTCGAAGGCGCCCGCCATGCCCTCGAACAGGTTGATGCCGATCCAGATCAAGAGCACGCTGGCGAACGAGATCAGGAACCACCAGCTGCCGCCGAACTCGGCCATCGAGTCGGAGACGCGGTCGGCGAACGAGCGGTGCTCCTCGAACTCCTCTTCCGAGTTTTCCGAGATCGTGTCCTGCCTGGCGATCGATTCGACCACCTGGCGGTCGAGCTCGGAGAATTCGCCGTGCTCCTGCTGCAGCAGTTCTTCCATGTAGCGCATGCGGTAGCGGGCGAGCTCCTCGCGGCTGATGCGGGCGCCGCGCGGCAGGTCGGGATGGTCGGCGCGGATGCGGTCGGAAAGGCTCGGCCGCAAATCGTCGATGCGCACCAGGTCGCGCTTGCGGAATTTCCGGCCGCTGATCGCCGACGGTTTTTTCTTCGGTTTTACCCGCGATGCGGCAGGTCCGGCCGGGGCGGGCTCGGAATCCGGCACCTCCGGCGCTTCGAGGATCTCGTCGGCCGCTTCGTGCAGGTCTTCCGGCAAGGTGGAGGCCTCGAGATATTCGCCGGCCGAGTGGGTTTCGTCGTCTTCCGTCTTCTGCGCCTTCGGGTCGCCGGCCATGGTCAGTGCTCCTGTTTCGGCTTCTGCGATACGATACGCCAAGCCGGCGCGGCATATCCATCGCGACTGTGTAACTGGTGTGACCGAACAAGTTGTTGTGATGGGGGTGGTGCGGGCTGTGACTTGGTCGCGGAATGCGGCGGCGCAAGGTTGAGATCGGTGGTGATCCTTCGCGCCCCCCCTCTGTCCTGCCGGACATCTCCCACTCAAGGGGGGAGATCGGCAGCCTTGGCGCCGCGCCCCTCATTGACGTTGGAGGTGGGCGAAACCCGACGCGACATCCAATCTCCCCCCTTGAGGGGGAGATGGCCGGCAGGCCAGAGGGGGGTGCCTCGGGCCGGCGTTTCGAAGCTTTTACGGTTCTGGCAAACCGGGAAGCGCCGACCCCGTCGGCTGCTGCCCGGCATACATCAGCCTTGTCTTGGCATCCGCCGCCATCGGCGAAAGGCTGCGCTGGATCAGTGCCTCGACATGGTCGTTGCGCTGGCGCGCGCTTTCGGCGCCCATCACCACCACGATCAGCTGGCGGCCGTCGGCATTGTAGGAAGTGACGATGTTGTAGCCGGAGGCCCTGATGTAGCCGGTCTTGATGCCGTCGACGCCGCGCACCCGGCCGAGCATGTCGTTGTGGCCGCGCACCAGCCGGCCGCGGAACATGAAGTCGCTCTCGGAGAAATAGTGGAAATGCTGCGGGAAGCGGTTGCGTAGCGCCATGCCCAGCACCGCCATGTCGCGCGCCGTCGTCATCTGGCTGCCGTCGGGCAGGCCCGAAGCGTTGCGGAAGGAGGTGCTCGTCATGCCGAGGCTTCGCGCCTTGGTGGTCATCATGGCGGCGAACTGGTCCTGCGAGCCGCCGAGATATTCGCCGACCGCCACCGCCACGTCATTGGCCGATTTGACCACGATGGCCCGGATGGCGGAATCGACGTCGATCGTCTCGCCGCGCCTGAAGCGCAGCTTGGTCGGCGGCTGCCGGGAGGCATTGTCCGAAACCGGGATCTGCGTCTCCTTGCTCACCCGGCCGCTCTCCAGCGCCTCGAACAGCAGATAGAGCGTCATCATCTTGGTCAGCGAGGCCGGATAGCGCTGCGCCGTCGAATTGACCTCGAACAGCTGCTTGCCGCTGCGCGCATCGACGACGATCGCCGCATAGCGCTGCGGCTGCGCCGGCACCGCCAATACACTGTCGGGCGGCGCGACGGTGGTGCAGCCGGCGACCATCGCCAGCAGCGCGAACGCCATCAAGATCTTCTGGAGGAGCGGGAAAGGGTCGGACAGGCGCAAGTCGAATCCGGCTGTTGCTGAGAGGGCCGGACCCTAGCCTAAGCCGATTGCTGCGTCCAACTGGTTAACGGGGGTCTCAAAGCTGTCTCAACAGCTTAAGGGTGGCGACGGGCTCGGAACGACACCAAAGCCGGCGCTGCCCCTCACCTGGCTGCCGGCACCCTCTCCCCGTATAGTGACGGGGCGAGGGGCGCTGTCATCGCCGGTTTCGCCAATCACCAACGTTGCAAGAAGGGCGCCAATGCTGCGGCCAGCCCCTTTCTCCCCGTCACTATACGGGGAGAAATGCCCGGCAGGGCAATGAGGGGCGGCGCCAACATCGGCAAATTGGCGATTCCTGCGCGAGCGGCGCTATACCTTGCCGCTCGTAGCTATCACTTCGTCGGTAGACACCTCCCACACCCCACCGCCCCGAAAACGCCCGCTTGCTGTCCTGTTTTCCCGGCGGGGCCGCGCTGCTACCATGCGCGCGGATTTGGTTTGGGGGATCGACATGACAGGTGACATCGGCGCCGCCGCACCATCTCTTATCCGGGCATCGCTCAGCCGCACCGGCAAATGGGCCGGCAGCGTCGCTTTCGTCAGCGGCGCGGTGTCGGACGTGCTCAACCCGCTCGGGCCGTTCGCCGCCTATATCGCGCTCGTCGCTTCCGTTGCGGCCGCGATCATCGCCATCGCCATCGTGCTGAGGCTTGTGCTGGCGACCAAGGCCATGCCGGCGCTGATCTTCGCCACAAGTGCGGCGGCGATCGCCGGCGGCGTCTATACCGTGCAGCAGGAAACGAATTCGCAGAACGGCATCATCGCCACTCTGGTGCCGGCGGTGGCCGAGCTGCAGCAGTCGCTGGGCATCGTCTCCGAAAAGGTCGCCAGGATCGAAAGGACGGTCACCGAGACGCAAAAGACGGTCGAGGAGGTCAAGAAATCGACCGACACGGTGGCGCAGAAGACGCAGGAGATAGCCGCCGCCGAAAAACAGCAGACCGAGCAGGGCGCCGAAACCCAGAAGGCGGTCGAGGCGGTCAAGCAATCGACCGACACCGTCGCGCAGAAGGCCGAGGAGATCGCCTCGGCACAGAAACAGCAGACCGAGCAGGGCGCCGAAACCCAGAAGGCGGTCGAGGCGGTCAAGCAGACCACCGACACGCTGGCCGCCGGCCAGCAGCAGGCGGCCGCGCAGGCCGAGAAGCTGCAGGCGACGACCGAGCAGATTGCCGCTTCCATCGACACCATCGCCAAGGGCTTTGCCGCGCTCGCCGCGCAGGGCGGCGCGATCGCCGACCCCAAGCGTCCCGATGAGTACTATCACAATGCCCGCGTCTACGAATTGTCGGGCGACATGCTCAACGCCAGGCGGTCCTATCTCGCCTTCGCCAACTTCGATGTCGACGCCATCGACCCTTATACGCGCTTCGCCACCTTGCTTCGGGTCCAGGACGGTAAGGCCGGCGCCCGCGAGGTGTTCGGCCAGTTGGCCGACAAGGCCAAGGCGTCGGCGATCAAGCTCGTCCATCTCGAGCAGTTCGACGATGCCCAGCGTCTCGACAAGCTGAACACCTTCATAGCGGCCCATCCCGACTATGCGCCTGCCTATTTCCTCCTGGCGCAGGAGTTTTCCGAGGATCGCCTCGGTAGCCAGTCGCTGTCCGACAAGCGCAGCGAGGCCGAGGCGCTGACCAAGTTCGTCTCCTACGAGAAGGATGGCGGGCTGCTCAAATATTTCGTCGACCAGAGGGAGATCGCCGACTGGCTGGAGCGCAGCCGCAGCCGGCTGGCCGCCGTCGGCGACGTGCTCGATCCGCAGCGCTTCGCCCCGACATTGACGCCGATGCGCTCCAATGCCGGCTGGACGATCACCATTTCGCTGCCCGAGGCGGCGACCGGCATTTCCTGGCGCCTCGGCGAGACCGGCCCGTTCACCGACACCGGGCTGATGGCGATGAACGACCAGCGGACGGGCAAGCCGATGCCCAATTCGAGCTTCGAATTGCCGGACAGCACCACGGCCACCACGATCGGCATCAAATATCTCGACATCAGGGGCCGCGAGACCGGCCCGTTCGCCATAAGATTCGATCCGGACTCGGCGCTGCAGCAAGGCGACAAGCAGATCCTCGACCAGTTCTGGACCTCGTGGATCGCCTTCGACGCCGGCGGCAACAACGGCCTGGTCTATTTCACGCAAATGCTGTCCTACCGCTGCGCCATCAAGGAGGTGCATTACGGCCTGGACGGCGCCGCCCCCGACAAGGAAATCAAGATGCCGCCCTGCGACAAGAAGGACCCCTACGCCATCCCCTACGACTACCAGCCCTATTTCAAGGTCGCCGACAGCGTGAAGTCGATGTCGGTGCAGGTGACCTATACGGATGGCACCAAGTCGCCGGTCAGGGAGTATAAAAGGCAGTAGGGGCGGCCCGTTTGTAGCGTCTCAACCTACCGCACCCTTTCTAACGTTGGCGCCGCCCCTCACCTGCCTGCCGGCATTCTCTCCCGGTATAGTGACGGGGAGAGGGGCGCTCTCATCGCCGGTTTCGCCAATCAGCAACGCTGCAGGAGGGCACCGGCGCTGCGGCCAGCCCATTTCTCCCCGTCACTATACGGGGAGAAATGCCCGGCAGGGCAATGAGGGGCGGCGCCGACTTCCATTCTGATGCAAAATGCCTTTCGCAGCGCTTGCACTTCGCACACCACGCGGGCTTTGCTGGCGCCAAAGATTCGCGAGGGTGACAGGCATGGATACGGTCACGATCAAGGCAAAGGGCATTTCGGTCACGCTCGACCTTGCGGTCGGCCACATCGCCGACATGACGGTCGAGGCCGACGGCCGCCGCCTGCAGCCTCTGCATCGCGCGCCCTGGGTCGGCGCGCCGCGCGAGAGCCTGCCGCAAGACCTGCCGGAAGGCACGGTACGGCTCTCTGGCGATTTCCTCTGCGCGCCGTTTTCGCGCGCCGATGTCGAGGAGGCGCCGCTGCATGGCTGGCCGGCCAACAGCGCCTGGGACCTGGTTGAAGATAGCGCCATCAGCGATGGCTGGCGCGCCAGCTTCCGGCTGCGCCGCAAGGTCATGGGTGCCAGCGTCGACAAGGTGCTGACGCTGCGTGACAAC
>NZ_RZOI01000426.1:0-5300 GCF_004022645.1 Mesorhizobium sp. M4A.F.Ca.ET.020.02.1.1
CCCTGAAGGAGCGCCCGACCGCCATCTTCTGCCAGAACGACCGCACCGCGATCGGCTGCTACGAGGCGCTGAAGGAGGCCGGCCTGCATATCCCCGAGGATATTTCCGTCGTCGGCTATGACGACGAGGAGATCGCCCGCCATCTGTTCCCGCCGCTGACGACATCGATCCTGCCGCATATGGCGATGGGCCAATGGGCGATCGAGCAGTTGGAAGCGCCGCCCACGCCGGGCCGCGGCCGCTATCCCATCACCAAGCTGGAATGCCCGCTGGTGGAGCGGGAGAGCGTGGGCAGGCTCGGGGTCCGGGACGCTACGGGGTGAGATCCTGCGAGCCTGTATTGACATTGTCATGACAATTGCTAGATATCTGATCCTGATGCAGGAGGATTTCGATGCCGCAGTCCAATCATGCCGGCCGCGATCGCGATGCGGCGCGAAAGGATGATGTGATTCAGATCCGCGCTTCGGCGGGGACGAAGGCCATTCTCAGCCGCGCCGCGGGTTTGCGCGGGCAGAAACTGTCGGAATTCATGCTGGACAGCGCCCGCAGGCAGGCTGAAGAAACCATTCTCGACCAGCGCGCCTTCTTTCTCGATGCCGACGCGCATCAGAAATTGCTCGATCTGCTCGACGCCCCCGACAAACCGAACGAGGAACTTCGCGCGCGCATGACGCGCAAGCCCGCCTGGGAGCGCTGATGCCTGCTGGTGGAGGGCCGGGGTTGCGGGTCAGCCCTCCGGAACGGCTGACCGTCGGCCACGATGTGTCCCCGTTTCGTAACGGCAGGCATCCCACGCTCGATGACTGGTTGCGCAATCGCGCTCTTGCCGGCGAGGGCCTGTCCGCCCGGACCTATGTGATCTGTGACGCGAACATGAATAATCGCGTCATCGGCTACTATGCGATCTCGACGGCGATGGAAGAACGGATCGCGCTGCCAAGCGCGAAGCTGAGGCGGGGTATGCCCGAGCAGGTCCCGCTGCTGCTGATCGGCCGCCTGGCGGTCGATCAGGCATTCCAGGGACTTGGGCTTGGCGGGGACCTGCTTGCCGATGCGCTGCGTCGCTGCTTGGCCGTGTCGGAGATCGCCGGGGTTCGCGCCGTGGTGGCGCATGCGATAGACGATGACGCCGTCGGCTTCTATCAGCGGCACGGCTTCATTCTGTCTTCGCTGGGCGAGCGAGTGATGCTGATGCCGATCGAGACAGTGCAGGCATTGTTCTCGAAAGTCTGAGTCGTCCGGCCGCTCGAACGACGAGGTCGTCTTACCACCACTTGGCATCGATCCCGTCGAGGACTAGCCTGAGGCCAGCGAAGGGAGAGCGAGATGACGTCGAGCTTCACCGTGCACCAGGCATCCGGCTACGAGCAGCTGATGGGACGCTGGAGCCGCAGGCTGGCGCCCAAATTCATCGACTTCGCCGGCCTGGCCGGCGGCGAGAAGATCCTCGACGTCGGCTGCGGCACCGGCAGCCTGACCTTCGAGCTGGCGAAATCCGCCGGCCTCGCCGAAATCCAGGCCATCGACTTCTCGCCCGTCTTCATCGAGGCGGCCAAGGCACGCAACACCGATTCGCGCATCACCTTCAGCCAAGCGGACGCTACCGCCTTGCCGTTCGCGGACGACGCATTCGACCGCGCCCTTGCCCTGCTCGTGCTCCACTTCGTGCCGGAAACCGGCAAGGCGGTGGCCGAGATGCGCCGCGTGACGCGGCCCGGCGGCGTGATCGCGGCGGTGGTGTGGGACCATCTCGGCGGCATGCCCGGCATGCGCATGATGATCGACACGGTTGCCGCGCTCAGCGAAAGCGGCCGCCAGATGCGCAGCCGCTATTGCTTCCAGCCGATGATGCAGCCGGGCGAGATGAAGCGGACCTTTGTCGAGCAGGGTCTTGCCGACGTCACCGAGACCGAGCTGATGATCCGCATGGACTATGCGGATTTCGACGACTACTGGGCGCCGATCGGCGCCGGCGAGGGGCCGCTCGGCAAATACATGTCCACGGTCGACGCCGCAGAGCGGACGCGCATCGAAGCCGCCGTCCGCGATGCCTATCAGGCCGGCCGGCCCGACGGCCCGCGCTCGTTCGCCAATGTCGCCTGGGCCTGCCGGGGCGTTGTTCGCTAGAGGCGTTTTCGCGCTAAGTACTTGTTTTGATGCAATTCCGGACGGAAAACCGCCGCGTACTTTTCCTGTAATTCCTCCAACGCCGACCATCAGCTTGACGACCTCGTCATGGTTGGTCTCGGAGATCTTGCGCTCGCCGGACACCCCGCGCCTCGGCACGGCAATGCGGTCGGAGACTGCAACGATGATGCCCGGCGCAGATCGCAACCAACCAATCTGTCGAGCGCGCCGCTCTGCGCCGCTTGGCTTTCCGGAATCTCAAAAAAGACTATGACAGATAGCAATGCTATGCTATGCGGCATAGCAATAATGCTATTTGACATAGCGAATGATGGCAAGGGAGGAGCCACACAGTGCCGAGGTCGCGGTGTAATGGGTGAAGTCGGCCCCGTCTTGGTGATGGGGCCAGGCTGCATCCTCGATGCCACCGCGCTCGTTAGCCACTGCACCAAGCGCATGAGCCTACAAAGTACCAAAGACATTCTGTGCGCTTGAGGCGTTGCCGCGAACAGCCTCCGGCAAGATTCACCTGCTGCGGGCGCTGGCAGCGGCAGGACCAGATGCCCCGCGTGCGCAGCAGAGCAATTGCGAATGTTTGCAAGGGAGGATCAACGAGTGAACATCCAAAGCAGGAGCTTCATCGACGAGGCGCGCTGGACCGGCAAGGCATTTCTGGGTGGCTGGCGTGAGACGGCTGCCGGCGTCGCCGAGGTGCGCAATCCGGCGACCGCCATGTTGGTGGCCTCGGTGGGCGTCGGCGGCGCGGCAGACATCGGGCAAGCCGCGGTTGGGGCTTATCTGGCGCAGCCGGCCTGGGCGGCGAAACGTCCCTCCGAGCGCGCGGCCATATTGAACAAGGCGGCCGATATCCTGGAAGCCAATGGCGAAGAGCTCGTCGGCTGGATAATGCGCGAATCCGGCTCCATCCGGGCGAAGGCGCAAATCGAGATCGATCACGGGGCGGCCTTCATCCGCCACGCCGCGGCTGCCGCTGTCGAGCCGAACGGCATCGCCCTTCCCACCATGGATGCTGGACGCCAGAACCATGCGCGGCGGGTGCCGCACGGCGTGGTCGGAATTATCTCGCCGTTCAATTTTCCACTTGTCCTCTCTGTCCGCGCAATTGCCGCCGCTCTGGCGACAGGCAACGCCGTCGTCCACAAACCGGATCCGCGCACGCCGATTTCCGGTGGCATCATCATTGCACGTCTCTTCGAGGAAGCGGGCCTGCCCGCAGGTGTCCTCCATGTCGTCCCCGGCGGAATTGACGCCGGCGAGGCCCTCTGCACGGATGCGAACATCGCGATGGTCTCGTTCACAGGGTCGGCGGCGGCCGGGAGCCGGGTCGGCGAACTGGCCGGCAAGCATCTGAAGAAGGTTCAGCTTGAGCTCGGCGGCAAGAACGCCCTGATCATTCTCGATGATGCCGATCCGGACATCGCGGCGTCGAATGCCGCCTGGGGCTGCTTCCTGCATCAGGGCCAGATCTGCATGTCGACCGGTCTCATCCTTGTCGACGAGAAGCATGCCGATGCGATTGCTTCGCGCCTTGCCGCCAGAGCCGGACACCTGGTTGCCGGCGATCCCTCGACCGACCAAGTGGCGCTTGGCCCCATCATTTCCGATGCCCAGGTCGACAGAATCCAGGGCATCGTCGACGATGCCGTCGCCAAGGGCGCAAAGCTGCTCGCCGGAGGCAAGGCAAGCGGCCGCTTCTATCCGGCAACGGTTCTGTTCGGCATCGAGCGAGGCATGCGTGCGTTCGAGGAAGAAATCTTCGGGCCCGTCGCCTGCATTGCCCCGTTCCGCGACGAAGAGGCAGCGATCTCTCTCGTCAACAGCTCCGAATATGGCCTCGCCGCCGGCGTCATTTCGGCCTCCGTCGACCGCGCCAGGTCCGTTGGCGAAAGACTAGAGGTCGGCCATCTGCACATCAACGATCAGACCGTCAACGCCGGGCCGCACGCACCGTTCGGCGGCCGGCGGCGCTCGGGCAATGGCAGCCGCGTCTCAGGCCCGGCGATCTGGGAGGAATTCACGCAGTGGATGTGGATTTCCGTCAAGGAACAAGCAACGCCCTATCCATTTTGACCAATCCACGAAAGATCGAACCATGAATCTCTCCAACAAGCTTCTGGTCATTACCGGTGCGTCTTCGGGGATCGGAGCCGAGGTCGCCCGTCTCGCCCGCTTCCATGGCGCAAGGGTAATCGGCATCGACCGCAATGATCCCGCGGTTACCCTGGATGGCTTCGTGAAGGCCGATCTCTCGAAGCCGGATACGATCGACGAGGCCGTTTTGTCCCTGCCCGCGCAATTCGATGGGCTTGTCAACGCGGCAGGCGTGCCGGGCACCGCCGACAAGGATACGGTCGCCCGCGTCAACTATCTCGGCCTGCGTCACCTGACCGAGACAGTGGTCGGAAGGCTTTCGCCGGGCGCGGCAATCGTCAACTTCGCATCGATATTGGGCGCCGCATGGCCGGAACGCCTCGCCCTGCACAAGGACCTGGCAACGACCGGGACCTTCCAGTCTGGTCACGACTGGTTGGCTGCGAATCCGGTTTCGCAAGACACCTGCTATCAATATTTCAAGGAAGCCCTGATCGTCTGGACGTTCATGCGGGCGCAGCAGCTCTTCCTCTCGCGTGACATCCGCATGAATTCTGTTGCGCCCGGCCCGGTCTTTACGCCAATCCTCGGCGACTTCATCACCATGCTTGGTCAGGATCGGGTCGAGGTTGACAGTGGCAGAATGAAGCGCCCTGCCTTTGCAGACGAGATCGCCCCGGCCGTCGTCTTCCTGTGCTCGGACGCGGCGCGCTGGATCAATGGCGTCAACCTGCCGGTCGACGGTGGCCTGGCCTCCACCTATCTCTGACGCGGCGTTCTCGCGCGATCGGTGCGAAAGCTATGGATACTTACTTGAAATTGGCGCACCCGACAGGATTCGAACCTGTGACCTCTGCCTTCGGAGGGCAGCGCTCTATCCAGCTGAGCTACGGGTGCTTCCCGGTAAAACGAACCAGCCGGTGAACCAGCCAGCCACGGCTTCTTAGCGGAAGCACGCGAAGGCTTCAACGGCCAATTGGGGTGGCAAGGCATTTGACGCCACAGGAGCGGTTAGGCTTCCCGAGGGCGTATGTGGCGGTCAAGGCTGCGCCGTATCT
>NZ_RZOI01000427.1:0-5293 GCF_004022645.1 Mesorhizobium sp. M4A.F.Ca.ET.020.02.1.1
GAAAGGAAGGGGGGGTTTTTCCCGCCGTTCCTGCAAATGCAGGTCGGGCGCGAGGGGTGCTGCGGCATGGCTCTCAAAAGAGCGAATGTGGGAGAATAGGCGAGCGGATGCTGAGCGTATGGACGCTTCTCAGTTGGGGACCCGATGGCTGGCTTGACGACATCGTCTCTGGTGCTGCTGTCACGGTTCTTCTGGCCCTCGCAACGCTTCCAATCGGATTGACGATCGGCTTTTTTGTAGCGCTGGGAAAACAATCCGAGGAACCCTCGCTGCGCATTGCCGCCAACATCTACACGACGATCTTCCGTGGATTGCCCGAACTGGTGACGCTGTTTCTGTTTTTTTTCGGCGGCCCGCTGATCCTGCAATATCTCATCAGACTGGTAAGGCCCGAGGCGACAATCGATGTTAACGCCTTCGTCGCTGGCATGATCGTGCTTGCCATCATCTTTTCGGCTTACGCCAGCGAGGTTTTCCTTTCAGCGTTCCGGGCCATCCCAAAGGGCCAATATGAGGGTGGCTACGCAGTTGGCCTTTCATACGGGCAAACGATGCGCAAAGTGATTTTGCCGCAACTGGTTCGCATCGCCTTTCCGGGCCTGGAGAATTGCTGGCTGAGCCTGCTCAAGGACACGTCGCTGGTGTCAGTGGTCGGTTTGGCAGAAACGCTCCGTCAAGCTGGCGTGGCCGCACGCGTCACCAAACACACATTCCTGTTCTTCAGTGTGGCCGCCGTGGTATTTCTTATCTTGGCGGTCATTTCATCCCTCGCCACCCGCGCCATACAGCGCTCGCTTGCCCAGCGGGAGGTACGGCGATGAGCGTTGCGGCCGACGCCAAAAGCGTTGTGGAACGGCCTCCCCCGCGAGCACGTGGCTGGCCGCGCTCCCGAATTGTCGGCTACGTGCTGATAGGCCTCTGGATTGCCGCTGGCGGCGGCATTGTCGCCTATCTGGCTCTCGCCTGGAACAGCGAACTCTTTGCCAAGTACGGCCCTAGCTACCTACAAGGGCTGGGTGTGACGCTTTCGCTGGTTGGCATTTCGATTGTCCTTGGCGCCATACTGTCACTTCCGGTCGCCTATGCGCGCATGTCGAAGAACCGCATCCTGTCCGGTCTTGCCTATTGTTACGTCTATTTCTTTCGCGGAACGCCGCTGCTCGTGCAGACCTTTCTGGTCTATTACGGGGTCGGCTCGTTCAAACCACAACTCGAAATGGTTGGGCTGTGGGGCTTTTTCCGTGAGGCGTTCAACTGTGGCGTCTTTGCATTTGCCCTCAACACGGCCGCCTATCAGGCCGAAATCCTGCGCGGCGCCATCGAAAGCGTGCCGAAAGGCCAATGGGAGGGTGCTGCTTCACTCGGCCTGCACAAATTGCAGACGTTGTGGAAGATCATCCTGCCGCAGGCAATGGTGGTCGCGCTGCGGCCGTATGGCAACGAGCTTATCCTGATGATCAAAGCGTCCGCGATCGTCGCCATCATCACCGTGTACGACCTGATGGGCATGGCAAAACTGACCTACTCCCGCACCTTCGATATTCAGGCCTATATCTGGGTCGCCGTCGTGTATCTGGTGATGGTCGAGGTGCTGCGTCACGCGATCGAATGGATCGAACGCCGGATCACCATTCACCTTAAGCGCTGACCGAAACCGCCTTTCTGCACCAGTCGTTGGAGCGTCCCCGCGTCTTGACGTATTCGCCGCATGGCCTAGAGCTTGCGCCAGCAAAATCTGGTTCCCGTTTGGAAGGCAAGCCCATGGCATTGGTGGCATTTCTCGGTCTTGGCGTCATGGGTTATCCGATGGCCGGGCACCTCAGGAGCAAGGGCGGCCACGACGTCACCGTCTACAACCGCACTGTTGCCAAGGCCGTGCAATGGGTCGGCCAGCATGGCGGCCACTTCGCGGCGACGCCGGCGGAAGCCGCCGAAGGCAAGGACTTCGTCTTCTCCTGCGTCGGCAATGACGACGATCTACGCTCGGTGACGATTGGCGCCGACGGCGCTTTCCAATCGATGAAGAAGGGCGCGGTCTATATCGACAACACCACTGCCTCCGCCGAAGTCGCCCGCGAGCTTTCGGAGAAGGCGCAGGCGCTCGGGTTCTCCTTCCTCGATGCGCCGGTTTCCGGCGGCCAGGCCGGCGCTGAGAACGGCGTGCTCACTGTGATGGTGGGCGGCGAGCAAGCAGCTTTCGACCGGGCCAAACCGGTGATCGATGCTTTTGCCCGCATGGTCGGGCTGATGGGGCCGTCGGGTGCCGGCCAGCTCACCAAGATGATCAACCAGATCTGCATTGCAGGGCTCGTCCAGGGATTGGCCGAAGGCATCCATTTTGGCAAGAAGGCCGGGCTCGACATCGAGAAGGTGATCGAGGTGATCTCCAAGGGTGCGGCCGGCTCCTGGCAGATGGAAAACCGCCACAAGACGATGAATGCCGGTAAATATGATTTCGGTTTCGCTGTCGACTGGATGCGCAAGGATCTCGGCATTTGCCTGGCGGAGGCCGACCGCAACGGCGCCAAGCTGCCGGTGACGGCGCTCGTCGACCAATTCTACAAGGATGTGCAGGCGATGGGCGGTCGGCGCTGGGACACCTCTTCCCTGCTGGCTCGTCTGGAGAAATAGGGGCGCCATGGCCGAGCTTTCGCCCCAATCGAGCGCCGACGAAATCGTCGCTTATCTGCGCTCGATCGGCTCGGAGGAAAATCGCCGCGGCATGTTGCGCTACGGCATCAAGATCGAGCGCGCGCTGGGTATTCCGCACGGCGTGCAGCGGCAGATCGCCAAGAAGATCAAGCGCAACCATGAACGTGCCTTCGAACTCTGGCAGACCGGTATCATGGAAGCGCAGTTCATCGCTTCCGTCACCGCCGACCCGAAGCGGTTTTCCGCTGCGGATGCAAGGCAATGGGCGGCGTCCTTCGATTCCTGGGATATCGTCGACGGCGTCTCCGACCTGTTCGTCGACACGGACGCCTGGAAGGAACTGATCGAAGAGTTCGCGGCCGACGAGCGGGAGTTCGTTCGACGCACGGCCTTTGCCATGATGGCCTGGTCTGTCGTCCACCGGAAGCAAGAGCCGGTCGCGACCTTCCTCGGCTTCCTGCCAATCATCGAGGCGCATGCCGCCGACAGCCGCAATTTCGTGAGGAAGGCTGTGAACTGGGCGCTTCGTTCGATCGGCAAGCGTTCGGTGGAAATGCACGGCGCTGCCCTTGCCGTGGCCGAACGCCTGGCGCAGTCGACCGACAAGACGGCGCGCTGGATTGGCAAGGACGCAGTGAAGGAACTGACCAATGCCAAGACGATCGAGCGGATCGCCGCCAGGAAAGGCTGACGGCGCCGAAATCCGCTTCGCGGAGGTGACGCGCTCGACCCGCGCGGATTTCGAGGAACTTTTCGAACAGCCGGGCGCGCCGAAATATTGCTGGTGCATGGCCTGGCGCCATTCCAGCCGCGAGCACGCCCGGAACGCCGAGAAGAAGCGCATGATGATGGGGCTGATCGAGGCCGGGACGCCCGTTGGCATCGTCGCTGAAGTCGACGGCAAGCCGGTCGGCTGGTGCTCGGTCGCGCCGCGCGAGACCTATCGCAGGCTCTCAAAGCTTCAGGACGACAGCGAAACGGGCGTCTGGTCGATCGTCTGCTTCTATGTGCCGAGGGCCCTGCGCGGCGGCGGGCTCGCGGCGGCACTGCTCGACGCGGCGATTGACCATGCCTTTGACAGGGGCGCGCGCGTGATCGAGGCCTATCCGGTCGACCAGGCAGCGCCAAGCTACCGCTTCATGGGTTTTCGCGACATGTTCCTGGTGCGAGGCTTCCACGAGATCGGCACCGCGGGCTCGCGCCGGCATGTGATGCGGCTCGAGCGTTGACGCCGTGGACGGCGGCGTCTTTACTCAGGTGCAAAGGAAGCAGCCAATGAGCAAGCATCTCAAATCAACCATCGCGCTCTCCGCTGCTTTGCTTGTATCCATTGCCGCCGATGCATCGGCCGAGACCGCGCATATCTTCTGGAAGGACCTGCGGCCGGCGACGCAGGCGATCGCCGAAGACGCCAACCTGCCGATGATCGCGGCAAAACTGCCGGACCACGGCGAGACGCTGTCCATCAATCTCCAGGACAAGACGATTCGATTAGCCGGCTATGCATTGCCTGTCGATCGCGAGGGCGACCTCGTCTACCAGTTCCTGCTGGTGCCGTGGACGGGCGCCTGCAGCCATATGCCGACGCCGCCGCCCAACCAGATCGTTTTGGTCACGCCGGCCCATCCCTACAGGATGTCTGAGGCCTATGAGCCAGTCTCCGTCACCGGCGTGCTGAAACCTGGAATGGAGAAAAGCCAGCTCTTCATCCTCGACGGCGTCTCGATCATCCAGTCGGGCTACACGGTGCCCAAGGCCGACGTGGCAAGTGTCGACAATGTACCGGACGCAGTCACCTTGCCGATCAACTCGCCCTGGAGTTTTCTCAACAAAAAGAAGAACTAGGCGTGCGTATGACCTTTCCGGAGGAAGGCCACGCGTGAGCAGCTCAAGCCGCGTTGGCGCCGGCTTCCTTGTCCAGCACCATGTAATCCAGCGGGATCTCGGTCGTATACTTGATCTGCTCCATGGCGAAGGACGACGAGACGTCGCGGATCTCGATCTTGGCGATCAGCCGCTTGTAGAAGGCGTCGTAGGCGGCAATGTCGGGCACCACGACGCGCAGCAGATAGTCGACGTCGCCGCTCATGCGGTAGAACTCGACCACTTCCGGAAATTCCTGGATGACTTCGGAGAAGCGCCGCAGCCATTCATGGCTGTGCGAATTGGTGCGGATCGACACGAAGACGGTGACGCGCACATTGACCTTCTCATGGTCGAGGATCGCGACGCGCCGCTTGATGACGCCCTCCTCCTCGAGCTTCTGGATGCGCCGCCAGCACGGCGTGGTCGACAGGCCGACTTTCTTGGCGACATCGGCGACCGCTAATGTCGCGTCCTCCTGCAGGAGGCGTAGAATTTTTCGGTCAAGCCGGTCCATCGGATACTCCCAGGGTGCATGTCGCCCAATTTGTGTGGCGTGCGCTTTGAGGAATGATTTGGCTATGATCCCTTTTATTCCGGCCTTTCACAAGAAAGAAATTCTGCCAAGCGCGAGAAAAACGGGTGATTTCTTGCTTCATGCCTAACCAAGGCGATAGCGGATTTCCGCCCTCAGGAAGGGCAGCAAATCCATTTCAAACCATGGATTCTTCTTCAGCCAGCCGGTGTTGCGCCACGACGGATGCGGCAGCGGCAGCAC
>NZ_RZOI01000428.1:0-5289 GCF_004022645.1 Mesorhizobium sp. M4A.F.Ca.ET.020.02.1.1
TCCGCGTCGCGTGCGGTGGACACTCACGCCGCGGCGGTCTTGCGGATCGACATGCCGCTCGATCAGCCCCTTTGTTTCCAGATCTCGCAGCACCGGCGACACATTGGTGCGCTGCAGGCCGGTCGCGGCCGCGATCTGGCTGGGCGTGGCCGAGGCGTGCAGGACGAGGTGGCGCATCACCATGCCCTCCGACTGCGACAGCTGCACGGCGCGCTCGTCGCTGTAGCCCCGGAACTGGATCTCACGCGCAACGATCAGGATGAGGTCGGCCAGGTCGGCCCAGCGGACCGTCAAGGGGTGAGTCTTGCGGGCGGTAGAATCGTCGTTGGTCATGGAAGTGGAGTTTACAGACCGCGCGCGAATATGTATATAACAATAATGATTATATAAACATAACTATCGTCATATAAGTATATGGAGACTCCCGTGACCCATCCGACATCTGCCGGTCCTGTCCGGCATTCCGCGCGGTCGATGGCCCGCGCCGGCGGGCTGCATGACCTTGGCGTGCATGTGCTGCTCGCAGGCGCCTTCCTGCCGATCGCCGATTTCTTCATCGTCAACGTGGCACTGCCGACGATCCAGGCCTCGCTCAAGGCGACGCCGGCGGCGCTTGAGCTGGTGGTGTCGGTGTATTGCGTGGCCTATGCGGCGATGCTGGTGCTGGGCGGCCGGCTCGGCGACCGTTTCGGCCGCCACAGAGTGTTTCTCGCAGGGCTTGCCGGCTTTATCCTGGCGTCGCTCGCCTGCGGCCTGGCGCCGACCATCAATGCGCTGATCGCGGCCCGGCTGCTCCAGGGCGCGACGGCGGCGATGCTGGTGCCGCAGGTGCTGGCGACCTTCCAGGCGACCTTGCCGGGAGAGCGCAAGACAAGGGCGATCGCGCTTTACGGCGCGACCTCGGGCATTGCCGCGATTGTCGGCCAGCTCGCCGGCGGGCTGCTGGTCAGCGCCGACCTGTTCGGCACCTCCTGGCGGCCGATCTTTCTCGTCAACATCCCGCTCGGCATCATCGTCTTCTTCGCTTCCCGGCTGGTCGTGCCGGCCAACCGCTCGCCGCATCCGGCCGTCATCGACCTGCCCGGCACCGTGCTGTTCGCGGCGACGTTGACGGCCCTGCTGGTGCCGCTGACCGAAGGCCATTCGCTCGGCTGGCCGGCTTGGACCAAGGCGATGCTGGCCGCCGCCGTGATGCTCGCAATGCTCACCGCCATGGTCGAGAAGGCCACGGAAGCGCGGGGCGTGGTGCCGCTTCTGCCGCCCTCGCTGCTCAGCCTGCCCTCGATGGCGCGCGGGCTTGCCATGGTCACCGTGTTCAGCGTCGGCTTTGGCGCCTTCATGTTCGTCTTCGCGCTTACCGTCCAGAACGGGCTCGGCGCCAACGCGCTGCAAAGCGGATTGGCCATCCTGCCGATGGCAATCATGTTCTTCATAGGCTCGGTGGTTAGCCCGCGCGTGATCGGGCGCTTCGGCCGCGCCGCGCTGGCGGCGGGCGGCATCATCCAGGCGCTCGGCCTGGGATTGCTGATCGGCATCACGCTAGCCGGCTGGCCGAGGGTCAGCCTGGTTGAACTGGCGCCGGCCCTGGTGCTGATCGGCGCCGGCCAGTCGATGCTGTTTTCAGGCCTGTTCCGCGCCGTTCTGGGCGACGTTCCCTCCCATCTTGCCGGCGTCGGCAGCGGTGTGCTGATCACGCTGCAGCAGTCCGGCCTGGCGCTCGGCGTCGCGACGCTCGGCACGCTCTATCTGGCGCTGGAACCAACGGGCATCGCGCAGGCCTTCGCCACCGTCATCGCCAGCCAGCTTCTGATCATTGTTGCACTGGTGCTGTGCATCGGGCTGCTGCCTCGGTTCAACAAGCACCAAGGACATGCTCAGCCAGTGGAGCTGTGATCCTAAAACAGCGTCGAAGCCGCTACCGTCCGCTCAGGCTGCAGGGCAATCGGTGGTCGTCGATTCCTTGCTGCTTCTTCAGGCGCGGCTGAAGCGGTCGATCCTGAAATCATCGAGCGGCGTTTCGCAACGGCCGGTCGTGATGAGTTCGGCCATGGCGTCGCCGACGCCGGGCCCGAGCTGGAAGCCGTGTCCGCAGAAGCCGAAGGCGTGGAACAGGCCCGGCGTCGTCGCCGAGCATCCCATGACCGGCAGCATATCCCGCACATAGCCCTCGCAGCCGGACCAGGTGCGGATGACCGCGACCTTTGCGATTGCCGGCAGTAGCCGTGCGACGGCGCGCAACTGCGTCGGCAGACGCAGGGGGTCGGCGATCGCATGGCCGGGATCAAGGTCGACCGATACCCTTTCGGCCGCGCCGCCGAAGACGATGTTGCCGCGCTCGACCTGGCGCAGATAGGCGCCGTATTCCTTGTCACGCGCCCAGATGCCGACTACCGGCAAAATCCGATGCGGTACCGGCTCGGTCACGCCCATCTGTGGGCCGCGGGCGTCGAGCGGGACCTCTTCGCCGAACTGCGCGGCGATGCGCGCGCCCCAGGCGCCGGCGGCATTCAGCAAACACTCGGCGGCGAACGCCCCTTTTGAACTGGCGACGACGAAGCCGGAGCCATTGCTGCTGATCCTCTCGACCTCGGCTTCCTCGATCATCTCCGCGCCCATCCTGCGGGCTGCCTCGGCAAAGGCCGGAGCGATCAGCCGCGGATTGCCGCTGCCGTCCTGCGGCGAGAATGACGCCGCGATCGCGTCGTGGCCGAGGCCGGGAAACCGGGCTCGGATCTGGCGCGGGCCAAGTTCCTCCAGATCGAGCCCCCAG
Source organism: Mesorhizobium sp. M4A.F.Ca.ET.020.02.1.1 (assembly GCF_004022645.1). Lineage (NCBI taxonomy): Bacteria > Pseudomonadati > Pseudomonadota > Alphaproteobacteria > Hyphomicrobiales > Phyllobacteriaceae > Mesorhizobium > Mesorhizobium sp. M4A.F.Ca.ET.020.02.1.1. Next base: position 2,771 of record NZ_RZOI01000428.1, read on the forward strand.
GGCCGCGCGGCTTGAGCATAGGCCCGCATGTCGACGAGGCTGTCTTCATCGAAGATCAAGCGGATATGACCGGTGGTGCGGAACTCCACGTCACGACCAAGCATCTTTTCGGCCTCGCCCCAGAGCCTGAGCGAGCGGTGGGCCAGCGGCAGCTGGGAGAGGTGACGCCCGGTGCGGCGGATGTTGCCGAAAGAGGCGACGGTTGCCCCGGTGCCGATCCGGTTGCGCTCGATCAGCGTCACGCGCGCGCCGCGCCTGGCGAGGAAATAGGCCGAAGCCGTCCCCATGAGCCCACCGCCAAGCACGATCACGTCCATAGTCGTTCCTTAGCGCAGAGCGGCTGATCCTTGGATGCCCCCATCTTGTCCACACCACGGCATTGCGTCAAAGATGGGTTTGGACGAAAACCATAAGCTTGACCTATGGAGTGGCAATGCGGGCGCGGCAGCTCGAAGTGTTCATCGCAGTCATGCGCGCCGGCACCGTGACCGCCGCGGCGCGGATGCTGAACATCTCCCAGCCTGCGCTCAGCCAGATCCTGCTCCACACCGAGGACGAACTTGGCTTCACGCTGTTCGAGCGCGTCAAGGGACGGCTGCGGCCGACGCCGGACGCGCTTGAGATTTTCGCCGATGCCGAAAGGCTGTCGGCGGGGCTGGAGGGCCTGCGGCGCAAGACCACCGACCTGCGCCTGGGTCGGGCTGGCCTCGTACGTGTCGCGGCCTCGCCGCCGCCGGCCATGGCGATATTGCCGCGCGCTTTCACCAGTTTCCGCGCGCAGCATCCAGGCATTCTGCTGCGTTCCCACATGGCGCCGATCGCAGCCATCGTCGACATGCTGCGCGCCGGCGACGCCAGCTTGGGCGTCGCCTTGGACGACCGCCTGCCTCCCGATATCGAGGCGGAGGTGATCGGCAGTGTAGGCTTCGCCTGCCTGCTGCCGGCCGGGCATCCGTTGGCCAGGAAAACCGAGTTGACGCTCGCCGATCTTGCCGGAGAGGAGCTGATATCCTATCGCGGAAACACCCGTCCGGCAGACGAACTCGCCCACGCATCCCGCGCGCAGGGCGTGGCGCTTTCGCCCTCGCTCGAGATCGACGTCTCCATCTCCGCCGTCGGCTTCGTCCAGGCTGGTCTCGGCATCGCACTCGTCGACGCCCTGCTGCCTTGGCAGCAGTTTGCCGGGCTTGCCGTCAGGCCGCTGGCGGCGGGGCCGGAATTTCCGATCGCGCTGCTCACCTCGCGCACACGCGCCCTTGCACGGGCCGATGAGATGATGCGCGACCAGATCCGCGCCGCTTGCTCCGCCGTTCTGGGCGGCGGCAGGGCAAAGGCATAAGCAAGCCTTATATGTTTGCCCATCTTCCATCTTGGACCCGGACCGGCCAGCCGTGCCAGCTTTCTGCAGGCAGACAGGAAGGGACGAACCATGGATGGGGTCATCATTGGGGATGAGGCGCAAGGCGGAGCCGACTGGAAGGTCGGCGTCGATATCGGCGGGACATTCATCGATTTCTGCGCGCTCGAAGCAAACTCCGGACGCGTCGCCTCGCTGAAAGTGCTGACGACGCCGGAGGACCCGGGCGCCGAGCTGATGACGGGTCTCACCCTTCTGGGCGAACGCGAAGGTTTCGATCCGACCCATATGACGCGCTTCGTGCACGGCACGACTGTCGGCATCAACACCATCATCCAGCGCAAGGGCGCGCCACTGGCGCTGTTCACCAATGCCGGCTTCGAGGACGTCATCGAGCTGGCGCGGCTTCGCATGCCGGACATGTATTCGCTGTTCTGCGCGCGGCCGGATCCGCTGATCGCGCGCGACATGGTGTTCGGCATTCCGGCCCGCATGCGTGCCGATGGAAGCGAATCCGAGGCACCCGACATGGCGGCGGTGGAGCGTGCGGTGACGGCGGCAAAGGCGAACGGGGCGCAGGGGATTATCGTGTCCTTCCTGCATGCCTGGCGCAACGGCGCGCAGGAAGCTTCGGTGAAGCTGGCGGTCGCGCGCCTTGCGCCTGAGCTCTTTGTCTTCACCTCGGCCGAGGTCTGGCCGGTCATCCGCGAATATGAGCGCAGCTCGACCGCCATCCTCAACGGCTATGTTCATCCTCGCGTCTCTGGCTACCTGACGGCGCTGGAAGAGCGGCTGAAGCGTCGTGGCGTGCCGGCCCGGCCGATGCTGACCAAGTCGAATGGCGGGCTCATGAACGCCGCCGAAGGCAAGCGCGCCTGCGTCAACATGCTTTTGTCGGGAACGGCCTCAGGCGTCATCGGCGCCTCGTGGCTGGCGCGCCAGGCGGGCGAAGACAAGGTGCTGACCCTCGACATCGGCGGCACCTCGGCCGACTTCGCGCTGATCATCGGCGGCGAGGCGCAGTTCGGCACCGGCGAGCTGATCGGCGAATTTCCGCTCCACATCCCCTCCGTGTCGGTGAGCTCGATCGGCGTCGGCGGCGGCTCGATCGCCAGTGTCGATGCGCAGGGCGTGCTGCGCGTCGGACCGGAATCGGCGGGGT
>NZ_RZOI01000429.1:0-5286 GCF_004022645.1 Mesorhizobium sp. M4A.F.Ca.ET.020.02.1.1
GAGGCGCAGGTGGCCGAGGCGGTCGCCAAGACGCTGGAGCGCTTCGGCGGCATCGACATCTGCGTCAACAATGCCAGCGCCGTCCAGCTTACCGGCACGCTGGAGACCGACATGAAGCGCTACGATCTGATGCACCAGATCAACACGCGCGGCACCTTCCTGGTCTCAAAAATGTGCATTCCGCACCTGAAGTTGGCAAAGAATCCTCATATCCTGAATCTGGCGCCGCCGCTCGACATGGTGGCCAAATGGTTCAAGAACCATGTCGCCTACACCATGGCCAAGTTCGGCATGTCGATGTGCACGCTGGGCATGAGCGCGGAATTCGCCAAGGACGGCATCGCCGTCAACTCGCTGTGGCCGATCTCGACCATCGACACGGCCGCGGTGCGCAATCTTCTGGGCGGCGCGTCGGTGGCGGCGATGAGCCGTTCGCCCGACATCATGGCCGATGCAGCGCATGCGATATTCCTGCGTCCATCGCGCGAGGCGACCGGCAATTTCTACATCGACGAGGAGGTGCTGCGTGCCGAGGGCGTCAGCGATTTTTCCATCTATTCGCCGGGCGCGACAGGGCCGCTCGCCGGCGACTTCTTCGTGCCGGACGAGGTGTTTGCCCGGACGGAAAGCAAGATCAAAACCATCTACTGACGGGCAGCGGGCGAGGTCTCAGTCCTCAACTTTCTTGCCTTTGGCCAGACCCATCAGCCGGTCGATATAGGCCAGCATCAGCGCCGAGAGGACGAAGGCGAGGTGGATGATGGTCAGCCACATCAGCTGGTCGGTGGTGTAGGAGACGGAATTCAGGAAGACCTGAAGCAGGTGGATCGAGGAGATGGCGACGATGGTCGAGGCGACCTTGACCTTGAGCGAGCCGACATCGATCGTGCCCAGCCAGTGCACCTTGCCGTCATTTTCGTCGAAGCGACTGACGAAGTTCTCGTAGCCGGAGATGATCACCATCACCACCAGCGAAGCGACCAGGGCGGCGTCGATCAAGCCGAGTATCTTCAGGATGGTGTCGGTGTCGCCGAGCGACAGCGCGTTAAGGACGAACTCGTAGAGCTTCTTGCCGAACGACACCGCATAAATGGCGAGCGCGAGGCCAAGCCCGATATAGAACACGACCAGCAGCCAACGCGAAGCGAGGATGATCGATTCGATCGCGAGTTCGAGACGTTTCATGCGCCGGTTCCGCTTTTGGTTTCAGTTCGCAAGGTCAAACAAAACCCCGCCGGAGAGGGCCGGCGGGGCTCATGTGTCCCGCTGGAGTCGGGACAGGGCAGGGAACGCCCTGTCCCGAATCTGGGTACATCAATCCGGCAATTCAATGATTTCGCTCGAATCGAAGCTGAATTCTTCTTGAGCCCCAAACCCTTGTGAGCATTGCCCATCCCGGCAGGATCGGGATGGGCGCGCTGTTGTCGCACTGAATCCAGAAGCCGCACTATGCTTCTGGAACGGCGGGCTAATTCGCGCTGGCCACTGGCGCCACCAGCGAGGTGATGCGGCGGATGGCAACACGACGGTTCTCGCGGTTTGGCCCTTGCGTGTCGACCTTGAGATACTCCTCGCCATAGCCCTGCGTCGTCAGGTTTTCGGGTGGGATGCCGAAGGCATTGGTGAGCGCCTCGGCGACCGCCTCCGCTCGCCTGTCCGACAAGGCAAGGTTCGCCTCGGGCGTGCCGACCGCATCGGTATGGCCCTCGATCAGGAAGGTTTCCGCCGGGTTCTTCTTCAGCAGCTTCTCCATGGCAGTGGCTACGCCTTCCAGCTTCTGCACCTCGGTGTCCGAGATCGTCGCCGAGCCGAACTCGAAGTTCAGCGTGTCGAGGTCGATGCGGCGGGCGATGTCGCGCACGCGGGCAGAGCGCTTGACCTCGTCGACCGAGTAGAGGCGCTGCACCCTTTCGACGGGCGGCTGTTCGAGGAAGGTATAGTACTCGTCCGGGTCCTCGACATCCTCCGAATCCAGGATGTAATCGCGGCGCGAGATGGTGAGCCGCATCGGCGGCAGGTCGTCGCCGGGATCGCGCCAGTCGTCGACATCACGGTAGTAGCGCTCGTCGACATAGCTCAGCACATATTCGCGGCCGTCGGGCGTGATGCGCGAACGTTGGATGACGTCGCCATAACGGTTGCGGATGGTGACGATCTGCACGCCGTTGTCACGCTCGACGATTTCGCGAATGCGGCCGCCGGACAGATCTTCATAGTAGACATTCCTGGCGCCGCGATGCATGCGCGGCGCATCGTTGCTTTCGACGATCGTCTGGTTGTTGAATTGGATGATGACGCGGTCGCCGAATTGCTTGAGGACGTCGGCGCCTTGCGGACGCGGACGGCGGCTTACGTCTTCCTCTTCAGGCGCGCGCTCGACGCGCGTGCCTTTTTCCTCGGTCACCGGAACGATCTTTTCAGGCTGGATTGCCTGCTGGGCCGACTTGTCGTCGGTTGGCGGCGGTCCCTGATCGACAGGAGCCGGCTTCGGAGCTTGCGCCTGCTCGCCGTTCTGCCGAACGGGCTGACCGGCTCCCTCGGCGTTCTGGCCTTCGGTGGTCTGTCCGCCGGCACTCTGGCCGGCCTGATCCTTACCGCCCTTGTGCTTGCGTCGGGCGTCCTTCTGGCTGTCCAGAAGCGGCGCTTCGTCCGGGTTGGCCGTGGCCTCGCCCTGGGCCGGGGTTTCACCCTGCGCGGGCTGGGTCGCCTGTTCGCCAGCGGCAGGCTGCTCGCCGGTTGCGGGCTGTTCTTCCGTCACCGGCTGCTCGCCGACAAGTTTCTTGCCAAGCTTCTTCTTGTCCTGAGGCTGTTCGCCCTGGGCGGGAGCTGCCTGCTGCTCGGTGGGCACGGGAAGCGGTTCAGTCTGCGGGACAGGCTCGCCGGGTGCCGCCTGTTTGGCCGGCGCCTGCTCGGCGGGCGCAGCCTCGATCTGCTGATCCTGCTTGCGCTTCTTCTTGCGCAGATTGTCCTGCCGATTGTTGTCGTTTGCCGGCGCGACCTGGTCTGAAGGCTGTTCGGCGGGTGCCGCTTCGATCTGTTGCTGGTCGCCTTTCTTCTTGCGCAGTTTGAGCGGCTGCTCACCGTTCGACGGAGCCGCCTGTTCAACTGGCTGATCCGCTGGAGCTGCTTCGATCTGCTGCTGGTCACGCTTCTTCTTGCGCGGCTTGATCGGCTGCTCGTCGTTAGCCGGAGCCGCCTGCTCGGCGGGCTGTTCGGCGGGTGCTGCTTCGATTTGCTGCTGCTGTTCGCGCTTCTTCTTGCGCAGGTTGTCCTGCCGGTTGTTGTCCGCCGGCGCGATCTGTTCGGCAGGAGCCGCTTCGATCTGCTGCTGGTTGCGCTTCTTCCTGCGCGGCTGCTGCTCTTCGGCGGCAGGCGCGGCTTGTTCGGCCGGCGCCTGTTCCGTTTGCTGCTGTTGCTGTTCTACCTTGCGCTTGCGTGGTTTTTGTTCCTGCTCGGCGGGTGCGGCCTGCTCGGCCGGCGCGGATTCGGTTTGCTGCTGCTGCTCGCGCTTCTTTTTCTTGGGCTGTTCCGGTTCAGCCTGCTGGTTCTGCGCGCAGGCTTCGGCTGATTCCCCCTCGGCGCAGCTCGCTTGCGCAAGAATCAATGGCGCGGCGGCGTGCTGCATGGAGCCGAAAACGGCACCGCCCTGCAGCGGGTACGCGCCCAACGGCGCGGATGCCATCAGCAGGCCGATCGCGGTGCCTGCCAGAATCCGTGGTTGGCGTTTCATCTCAAATTCTCCTTGTGGGGTCCCATCCCTGCCCAAAACTTTCATCATCGGGATTTGGTTCCGACGTGTGGGCATTAGCGGCAACGAAGGACGATTGACCGGCGTTTTGAAGGCAACTTCGTGTTTTTCATATGATGCATGTGTCATTTACGCCACTGCCGCGCTTGACCTTGGCGCCGGCCGGGGCCACATCCGCGCAATGGGTGCGCCGTTCTGGAAAACCAAGACTCTTGAGGCGATGACGCCGGTCGAGTGGGAATCGCTCTGCGACGGTTGCGGGAAGTGCTGCCTGTCGAAGCTCGAGGACGAGGACACCGGCGAGATCTACTGGACGAGCGTCGGCTGTCGGCTGTTCGACGCCGAAAGCTGCCGCTGCGCCGATTATGCCAACAGATTGGCCCGGGTTCCGGACTGCGTTGGGCTGACTCCGCAGAATGTGCGCACTATCAGCTGGCTGCCCAGGACCTGCGCCTATCGGTTGATAGCTGAGGGGCATGACCTCTATTGGTGGCACAGGCTGGTCTCGGGGAGCGACGAGACGGTGCACGAAGCCGGCATCTCGATCCGCGGTCGGGTCAAGGCCAAGGAAACCGACCTTGCCGAGCCGGACGACTATTTTGACTATATGCTCGACGACGAGCCCTGAACCGATTTTCGCCGCAAACCGATAGGAAATAGCACGCGCCGGATCGGCCTCGGCCGGAACCGGCGGGGCCGTGGGGCGTTTGGGGTCCGGCCGCTCACAACCGATGGCTTGCCGGATGAACCGAAGATGAATGGACGGTTCGCAGAAGGTTCAGACAGGCAGGCGCATTCTCGCACCATCGGCTCACAAGGGGCGAGAGCCCTCAACAAGGAGAGAAAACGATGTTCAACACGATCAAGACGGCAGCCCTTTCGGCGCTGGTCGGCCTCGGCACGCTTGCCGCCATTCCCGCCGCCCATGCCGACAGCCTCTATCTCGGTTTCGGCAACAACCAGGATCCCCGCTTCGGCGTCTACACCGGGGACGATGACGGTTACTACCATCGCCGTCACCGCTCGGATGATAACGATTGGCGTGACGACCGCGGCTGGCGCCGGGGCTGTTCGCCGGAGCGCGCGCTCGACAAGGCCGAGCGCATGGGCTTGCACCGTGTCCGCATCGTCGATGTCGGCCGCCGCACGGTCAAGGTTATGGGCCGCCAGTACGGCGATCGCGTCGTGGTGGTATTCGCCAATGTGCGCGGCTGCCCGATCATCTATCGCTAAGGAACACAAGCCGGCCCCGGCTTGAACGCCTAGCAGAGCCCCTTTCCGCCAGGGCGGAAGGGTGCGGCTCAAGAAGAACCCCGGAGGACTGGTCCTCCGGGTTTTTCATGCGCAGCAGGGGTCGGTCACAGCCGGCCGGACCTGCGTCCGGCCCCGCCGACGCAAGCCGGCCGGACCACGCTCACTTCAATTCGAAGGTGACGGTAACCTGCACGGCGTAAGCGTTCTCGCCCGCCTGCACCGGGACCGACGCGCCCGCGGCATCGAAGGCCTTGGCGTTGATCGGCATCGGCGGCGGCGCGATG
>NZ_RZOI01000042.1:0-18423 GCF_004022645.1 Mesorhizobium sp. M4A.F.Ca.ET.020.02.1.1
GACAGCCCAGGTGATGACCGAGCATGTGATCAGATGGAAAACGCGTTACGAATTCGCGCTGGAGGAATTCGGTGTCACCGCCACCGGCGGTCAAGGCATTACGCGGGAGCAATTCGAGGCGCAGAAGGAAGCGCTGCGCCAGGAAATCATCGACACCGTTGCCTCGATGAAGCCGCGCACCATCGGTGAATTGTAATCAGTCGGGGATGATAGCTGTGCTCCTCAACGGATCATGAGGGCGGTGCCGTAGAGTCCCAGAGCGAACATCGTGTGAGAGACGAGGTTGAGGGCGCGGATCTGCATCGGATTTGGCCGCTTCGAGGCGGCCCAGCCGGCGCCCATACCGGGCGCGAGCAGGAACCAGCCGGCGCCGACAGTGACGATGCCGAGGATGAAGGCCGGCAGGAAGGTCGGCTGGGCGAGCCACGCCGTTCCCGCGAGCACGACCAGGATGATGCCGTAGACGATGCCGACAAAATAGTGGAAGGCCCAGCCCAGCGCCACTTCATGCGCGTAAGGCGCGGCTTCGCCGATATCGTCGTGGAAGACCTTGCTCCTGAGGTGCCAGACCCATCGGCCGACCGGCCCCCAGTTCGGCCGCGGCTGCGCAAAGGCCTTATTGAGGAAAACAGCCCAGATATCCATCAGCAACGTCGCGCCGATGCCGATCGCCATACTGCGCCAGATTACATCGAACATCGGTCAGTTCCCCGAAGGCAAGAAACATCAAGCGCGGCCGGGCGCGATCCTTGGCGATGTCTGGTCCGGCTCGGCCCGGTCCAGTGCTAGAGCTGTTCCAGGATGTGCGCGGCACCCGACGTGTCGACGCCGGGCTTGGTCTCGACGTTGAGAGCGGTGACCTTGCCGTCCTCGACGATCATCGAAAAACGCTTCGAGCGCAGCCCCATGCCGTTTGCGGAAAGGTCATTGTCGAGACCGACCGACTTGGCGAAGTCGCCGCTGCCGTCGGCCAGATAGAGGATCTTGTCCTCACCGCCGCTGAAGCGCGCCCAGGCACCCATGACATGCACGTCGTTGACGGAGACCACGGCGATCGTGTCGACGCCGCGCGCCAGGATGGCGTCATGGTTTTCCAGATAGCCGGGCAGGTGGTTGTTGCTGCAGGTCGGCGTGAAGGCGCCGGGAACGCCGAACAGCACGACCTTCTTGCCCGCGAAGAGGTCAGCCGTCGTGATCGGCTTGGCACCGTCGGCGGTCATCGTCTTGAAGGTCGCATCGGGCAGTCTGTCGCCAACGGAGATCATTGAATACCTCGTTCGATGATGGGTGGGAAGTGTGGCAGGATGTTTCCCTTGCGATAGCGAACTCGGATGCCGTCCGCAACCGCTGGCGCGCCTGGAGCAAAGGATGTCTCGAACTGCGCACCAATTGGAGTGTCACGGAAACGGCAGCAGACCCTCGACAGCGCCCTCGGCGCTGGTCAGCGTGTAATGGAGCCCGCCGTCGGTCGGCGTGGTCGATGGCCGGTCGAGGATCGGCACCGTGAACACCAGTTTGCCGTCCTTTTCGCTGCGCATCGGGGCGCCGAACATATAGTCCCGCTCGCCGGCGACGAAGAAGTCGGCCGCTTGCGGGTCGCCGGGGAAGCTCGCCTCGACGACCAGCGTCTCGTGGTCGCCGGGCAGCACGTTGACGCCAAAATCGGGCCTTGATGGCGCCGGCAGCGCCGCGAATGCCCCTTGCACCTGCGCAGTGTCCTTCACATTGTCCGCATCGGAAGCCGGGTCGAGGCTCAGCCGCGTCTGCACGGGAATGCAGATCGTCTCGCAGATGCCGAGGAAGACATCGGCCACAATGACGGCCGGCTGGTCGGCGGCCGACAGCATGAAGGTCACCGGCAGTGAAACCGGATGATCGTAGCCAGCCCATTTGCCGTAGCCGTCGTCGTGGCGTTGCGGCGGCGGAAACGAGATTGCGGCGCTCGTAATGTTGGTGCTGGGCGAAATGTCGATCTGCGGCGGCACGCCGGCGTCGCCTGGATCGCGCCAATAGGTCTTCCAGCCAGGCTTCAGTGCGATTTCGAGCACGCCCTGGACACGCCCGGCCTCGTCGGGCTTGCCGCTGGTCACAAGCCGCACCTTGCCGCCTTCGCTGTTGTACCAGATCGACGAGGAGGCCGATGCGGGAACGCTCATTCCCAGTCCAACGGCGGAGCAGAGCAGCAGGATCTTCAGGCTTCGCATGGCAGTGATTTGATCGTCAGTTCGTGGCTGCGCAATGATGTCATGAGCCTTTCGGTATCATATTTGCGTGAGATCGTGCACGCCGCCCGCAAGTGAGCGGCGAATTCTACGGCGGCAGCCAACCCTCAAATCGCGCGTCGCGCATCTTTTCGGCGCCCCGGAAACGGGTTACCCTCCCTTCCATGGACTTGTTGCGCCACAAGAAGACGACCGCCGGACGCGGTTTTCTCGACGATCAGTTCCTGATTGCCATGCCCGGCATGAAGGACGACCGCTTCACGCGCTCAGTCATCTACATCTGCGCCCACAGCGACGAGGGCGCGATGGGCCTGATCATCAACCAGACGCAGCAGATGCTGTTTCCGGACCTTCTGGTGCAGCTCGGCATCATGAACGAGCAGGAGGCGATCCGCTTGCCGGCGCATGCGCGCGACTTCGTCGTGCGCAACGGCGGGCCGGTGGACCGCAGCCGCGGCTTCGTCCTGCACTCCGGCGATTACCGGGTGGAATCCTCGCTCAGCGTCTCCGACGACATCTGCCTGACCGCCACCGTCGACATCTTGCGCGCCATCTCGTCCGGCAGAGGGCCCCGGCATGCGCTGATGGCGCTCGGCTATTCCGGCTGGGGCGCCGGGCAGCTGGAAAGCGAGATCGCCGAGAATGGCTGGCTGACCTGTCCGGCGACGCCGGAGCTCTTGTTCGACACCGATATCGAGCGCAAATACGACCGCATCCTCGCTTCGATCGGCATCGATCTCGCGCATCTCAGCCTGGCGGCCGGCCACGCGTGATCACGCCTGCGTAAGCGGGTACTGTTCCTTCAGCGTCTTCAGCACCTGGTCGCCGGGCATCGGCGCGCCGAACATGAAACTCTGCACATATTCGCAGCCCATCTGGCGCAGCTCCAGCGCATCGCTCTCGTCCGAGATGCCTTCCGCCACGACCGACAGGCCAAGCTCATGCGCCATGTTGACCATGGATTTGAGCAGCACCGCGCGCTTCGGCGTCGCGTCGTCGACGAAGCTCTTGTCTATCTTGATCGTGTCGAAAGGGAAACGCGTCAGATAGGACAGCGACGAATAGCCGGTGCCGAAATCGTCGAGCGACAGCCCGATCCCGAGCTGCTTCAGCTTTGTCAGCACATGCGCGGTCTGCTCCGGATTGTCCATCACCAGCGACTCGGTGAGTTCGAGGCGGAAGCAGCGCGGCTTCAGATTGGCGCGCGCGATGACCGAGCGCACGTCGCTGACCAGGTCGCGGCGGATCAACTGGCGGCTGGAGAGGTTGACCGAAACCGACAGCGGCGCGTCGCCGATCTGCTTCTGCCAGGTCGCCAGGTCCTCTGCCGCCTGCTGCATGGCGAACAGGCCGAGCTGCACGATCAGCCCGCAGCTTTCGGCCACCGGAATGAAATCGCCCGGCGGGATCATGCCGCGACGCGGATGGTCCCACCTGAGCAGCGCCTCGAAGCCGGCGACGCTGCCATCCTCCAGCCGCACGATCGGCTGGTAGGCAAGGGTGAATTCACGGCGCTCGATGGCGCGGCGCAGGTCGGATTCGAACTGCAGCCGGTCGGTGCCGACGGTGCGGAAGGCCGGCCGGAACGGCTCGATCCTGTCGCCGCCAAAGCGCTTGGCCTGGTGCATGGCAAGCTCGGCGTCCTTGACCATGTCCTCGGACGAGGTCTGCGCCGTCGTCCAGGTGATCAGCCCGATCGAGGCGGTAAGCGCGATCTCGCGCTTGGCGAATGTGATCGGGTTGTTGATGGCGTGCTTGATGGCGTCCGCCACAGCGGCGATACGGGCCGGATCCTGTTCCGACAGGAGCATCAGCGCGAACTGGTCGCCGGCAAAGCGCGACAGCGAATCCTTGGGCTTCAAGAGCCGATGCAGGCGGCGTGCGATGGTGAGCAGGATGGTGTCCCCGGCGGAGATGCCGAGGCCGTCATTGACCTGTTTGAAGCGGTCGATGTCGATGACGAAGACGGTCGGGCGCACCTTGTCCTCGGTGCGGGCGATCGAGATGATCGCCTCCAGCCGGTTCATGAACAATTCGCGGTTGGGCAGGCCGGTCAAATTGTCGTGCACGGCGTCGTGCAGCAGCCTTTCCTCGGATTTCTTTTGCTCAGTGACGTCGACCATGGTGCCGACGCAGCGGATCACCTCGCCGTCCGAGCCAATCACCGGGCGGGCGCGCAGCGAGAACCAGTGATAGTGCCCGTCGGCGCCGCGCAGGCGGAAATTCTGTGCCACGCGGCCGCGACGGTGCTCCAGCACCACGTCGAGCGTGGTGCGGAAGGTGTCGCGGTCGTCGGCATGCAGCACCGGCAGCCAGTTGCGGGCCGCGCCGCCAAGACTGTTGGGGGCAAGGCCAAGCTGTAGGCTGACATCCGGCTTGGTGACGACCCGGTCGCGCAGCACGTCCCAGTCCCACACGATGTCGCCCGATCCGGCGACGGCGAGCGCCTGCCGTTCGAGATCGGAGAACAGGCCCTGATGGGCGCCACCGCCGGCAAAGGCGTGCTGCATGACGGTGAAGCCGATCAGAAGGATGATCAGGATCAGGCCGCCGCCCAGCGCCGGCTGGGCGATATCGTTGTCGAGCATTCCGGTGATCGCCATCCACGACCCGCATAGCCACAGCAAGACCATGACCCAACTCGGCACCAGCATGATCGCGCGATCGTAACCACGAATGCCAAGGAAGATGATCAGTCCGAGGCCGGTCAGCGCCGTGGCTGCAAACGAGATGCGGGCAATGCCGGCCGCCACCGCAGGATCGATGATGGCGACGCCGGCGATCAAGAGCAGACCGAGGATCCAGACCAGCGCGCCGTAGCTGAAATGGCCATGCCAGCGGTTGAGGTTGAGATAGGCGAACAGGAACACAACGAAGGTCGCCGCCAGCGCCACCTCGGTTCCGGCGCGCCACATCTGTTCATTGCCGGGCGATATCTCGATGATCTTGTTGAGGAAGCCGAAATCGACGCAGATATAGGCAAGCACCGCCCAGGCAAGCGCTGCCGTGGCCGGGAACATCGAGGTCCCCTTGACGACGAACAGGATGGTCAGGAACAACGCCAAAAGGCCGGCAATGCCGATGACGATGCCGCGGAACAGCGTATAGGAATTGACCGAGTCCTTGTAGGATTCCGGATCCCACAGATAGACCTGCGGCAGTTTCGGAGAGGCAAGCTCGGCGACAAAGGTGACCACAGTGCCGGGGTTCAGCGTCACCCGGAACACGTCGGCATCGGGGCTGGTCTGGCGGTCGAGCGCGAAGCCTTCGCTGGGCGTGATCGCGGCGATACGTGTCGCGCCGAGATCGGGCCAGAAGATGCCGGAATTCACCAGGCGGAAATGCGGCGCCACGATCAGCCGGTCGAGCTGTTGGTCGGTGGTGTTGGCGAGCGCGAACACGGCCCAGTCGCCACTCGAGCGCGAATCCTTCGCTTCCACCTCGATACGCCTTACGATGCCGTCGGGGCCGGGGGCTGTCGAGACCTGGAAATTCTCGCCTTGATTCGGGTACAGATCGAAGGCACGCGAGAGGTCGAGCGCCACGTCGTCGCGGGCGATCTTGATCGGTTCAACGGCGAACGCCGGCGAGGCTGCGCAGAGCGCAACGACCATCGCCAGGACAAGGGCGAGCAGCGACGCGAATCGCGAAAAAATCGTCAACAATCAGCCCTTCGTTCCAGCGCCCGGCGGATCGTCCGCGATCCGGGCGTAGAGGTAATGATCCTGCCAGATACCGTTGATCCTGAGGTAGGATCGCAGAAGTCCTTCGCGCCGGAATCCGGCTTTTTCAAGCACGCGGATCGAACGGGCATTATCGGGAATACAGGCCGCTTCGATCCGGTGCAACCTCAAGGTATCGAAGGCGAAGCGCGACACCAGCTTGACCGCTTCGGTCATCAGGCCGCGGCCGCCATAGCGCTCGCCGATCCAGTAGCCGATATGGCCGCTCTGCGCGACGCCGTGGCGGATGTTGCCGAGCGTGATGCCGCCGGCGAGCTTGCCGCTCGACTTCTCGAAGATGAAGAAGGCGATCGCCGTGCCTTGTGCGTAGTCCTCGCGGTAGCGGCTTATGCGCAGCCGCCATGCTGTGCGGTCCAGCTCGTCCGGCGTCCAGCGCGGTTCCCAAGGCTCCAGGAAGGCGCGGCTTTCACCGCGCAGCGCCGACCATTCGCGGTAGTCATTGGTCAGCGGCACGCGCAGCGTGACCTTGTCACCCTTCAGTGCCGGCAGGTCGCGGCGAAAGAAAGGGAGCGCGAACATGGCGCTTGAGCAGGTCTAGACGGCGAGCTTGCGGGCCGTCGTCTGCGGACCCGCAAGCGAATCGAGGATCGCCTCATAGGGCGCCAGCGTCCCCACGGGTCCGACGGCAGTGAGCGTCGGCTTGGTCGAAAACAGCCGCGACGAGAGATCGGTCAGACGCTCGACGGTGAGCGCCGCCAGCCGTTCCATCAGCTCTTCCTTGGCGATCGGCCGGCCGAACAGCAGCAGCTGCCTGGCGATCTGCGAGGCGCGGCTGGCCGGGCTTTCGGCCGACATGATCAAGCCGGCGCGGTATTGCGCACGGGCGCGGTCGAGCTCTTCCTGCATGATGTTCTCGCCGGCCTTCTGCAATTCGTCGATGATGACCGGCACCAGCTTGGCGATGTCGCTCTGCCCGGTCGCGGCATGGACGCCGAATATGCCGGTATCCGAAAAGCCCCAGTGGAACGCGTAGACCGAATAGCACAGGCCGCGTTTTTCGCGAACCTCCTGGAACAACCTGGACGACATGCCGCCGCCGAGGATCATCGACAGCACCTGCGAGGCGTAGAAGTCACGCACATGATAGGCGCGGCCCTCGAAGCCGAGCACGATCTGCGCGTCCATCAGGTCGCGGTCCTCGCGGAAGTCGCCGCCGACATATTGCGCATATTGCGGAATGTTGCTTTCCGCCTTGGCGCGGAAGCCGCCCAGCTGCCTTTCCACCTCGCGCACGAAATTGTCGTGCTTGATGTCGCCCGCCGCCACAATCACCATTCGCTCGGCGGCGTATTGGCGTTGGATGAAATTGTGCAACTGCTTGGAGGTGAAGGATTTGACGGTCTCCGGCGTGCCGAGGATGGAGCGGCCGATCGTCTGGTGGCGGAAGGCGGTCTCGGTGAAGCGGTCGAAGACGATATCGTCGGGCGTGTCGTGCGCGGCGCCGATCTCTTGCAGGATCACATGCTGCTCGCGCTCGAGCTCTTCAGGGTCGAATTCGGACTCCTGCAGGATGTCCGCCAGGATATCGACCGCCAGCGGCACGTCGTCGGAGAGCACCCTGGCGTAATAGGATGTGGTCTCGACGCTGGTGGCGGCGTTGATCTCGCCGCCGACATTCTCGATTTCCGAGGCGATCTCGAAGGCGGTGCGCCGTTTCGTGCCCTTGAAGGCCATATGCTCAAGCAGATGGGCCATTCCGTGCTCTTCGTCACGCTCATTGCGGGCGCCTGACTTGACCCAGGCACCAAGGGCAACGGATTCGAGGCTTGGAAGGGTTTCGGTTGCGACTGTCAGGCCGTTCGACAGACGGCTTACCTCAACACCCATATGGCTAGTACTCCTTAACGCGCCGCCCGCGTGTGGCGTCCGACGTAATCTTCCACCATTTTCAGGTCGGATGGAAGTACCGTGTATTTTTCGTCGGCTGTCATCAAGCCGCCCAGCCATGCGGGCAGGGCAGGCGTGATGCCGCTGGCAGCCTCGACGGCGGCCGGGAACTTGGCCGGATGCGCGGTGCCCAGCACCACCATGGGCACATCGCTCTCGACCTTGCCTGAGGCAACATGGAAGGCCGCCGCCGTGTGCGGATCGAGCAGATAGTTGCTTGCCGCGAGCGTCGAGCGGATGGTGGCGGCGACCTCGTCGACGCCGGCGCGGCCGGCATCGAATTCGGAACGTATCTTCGCGATTTCGCCCGCCTCGATCGTGAAGGCGCCTGACTGCTTCAGCCCGTTCATGTAGCGCCGCACCGTCTCCGCATTGCGGGCGGCCGCCTCGAACAGCAGGCGCTCGAAATTCGACGACACCTGGATGTCCATTGACGGCGAAGTCGTGGCGAACACGCCCTTGGTGCGGTATTCGCCGCTCGCCAGCGTGCGCGCCAATATGTCGTTGTCATTGGTGGCGATGACCAGCCGCTCGATCGGCAGCCCCATGCGCTTGGCGGCATAGCCGGCGAAGATGTCGCCGAAATTGCCGGTCGGCACGGTGAAGGAGACCGGACGGTCCGGCGCGCCGAGCGACAGCGCGGAGGAGAAATAATAGACGATCTGGGCCATTATGCGGGCCCAGTTGATCGAATTGACGCCCGACAGCGAGACCCGGTCGCGAAAACCGTGGTCGTTGAACATGTCCTTCACCAGGCCCTGGCAATCGTCGAAATTGCCTTCGATCGACAGTGCATGGACATTGGCCGCGCTCGAGGTCGTCATCTGCCGCTGCTGCACCGGCGAGACCTTGCCGTGCGGGAACAGGATGAAGATGTCGGTGCGGTCGCGTCCGGCGAAGGCATCTATTGCCGCGCCCCCGGTATCGCCTGAGGTGGCGCCGACGATGGTGGCGCGCTGTCCCCGCTCGGCCAGCACATGGTCCATCAGCCGGGCCAGCAGCTGCATGGCCACGTCCTTGAAGGCGAGCGTCGGGCCGTGGAAGAGCTCGAGCACGAAAGTGCTGGCCCCGGTCTGCACCAGCGGGCAGACGGCTTCGTGGCGGAAGGTCGAGTAGGCTTCGCGCACCAGCCTCTCGAAGACCGGCGCCGCGATCTCGCCGTCGAGAAACGGCGTCAGCACTCGGATGGCAAGGTCGGGGTAGGCGAGGCCGCGCATGGCGCGGATATCCGCAGCCGAGAAGTGCGGCCATTCGCGCGGCACGTAGAGCCCGCCGTCTCGCGCCAGCCCGGCAAGCACCGCGTCGGAAAATCCAAGCGCGGGCGCCTCCCCGCGGGTACTCACATATTGCATCGTCACCAGTCCATTGCAGCCGGCGGGTTCATCCACCGCAAATTGGTTAATTTTCCGAGCCGGCTCAGTCGCATTTTTGCCGCGCCGTTGATATACGTCACCAGCTTTGCGAGAGGGAAGTGCAGTTCATGGCGTTTCATTCGGTCAACCGTCGTTTTGTCGCGGGTCTGGCGCTTGCCGGCTTTATGCTTGCCGCCGCCGGCTGCCAATCGAGCGACAATGGCATATTGAGCTTTGGTCTTGGCAAGAAGGACACCCAGGCGCCACCGCCACCGCAGGACCCCAAGGTGCTTTCCAGCCAGTTGCAGGCCTATTGCCCGAAAGTGACGCTGCGCGATGGCACCGCCTACTTCAACATCTATGCCAAGGGCGGCGCCAAGCCCAAGAAGAAGGATGCCGCGCAGGCGGCCGAGGCAGCCACTGCCGCCCAGGCCGCGCCCGACGGCACCCTCGTCGATCCGGATCGCGATCCCGCCAAGATCATTTACCAGGCCTCGATTACCGACGTGACCCGCGATTGCAGCCGTGGCAACGGCCAGCTGTCGATGAAGATCGCGGTGGCCGGCAGGGTCGTGCCGGGGCCGATGTTCGCACCGGGCACGATCACGATGCCGATCCGCGTTGCGGTGATGCACGGCACGGATGTGCTCTATTCGCAGATCCACCAGTATCAGGTCCAGATCACTGATCCCTCGGCCGCGACGCAGTTCGTCTTCACCGACCCGAACGTCATCGTGCCCGAGCCGACCGCAAAGGACTACCAGGCCTTCGCCGGCTATGACGAAAACGCGCCGAAAGCCGCCACCGACAAGGGCAAGCGGAAGAAAAAGTCCGCCCCGGCGACAAACTGATGCGCGGATGCATTGGCGCGCAGCTGCAGCCTGATTGACGCAAGCTGGACGAAGGCTGGAGAGTTGGCGGCAAGTCGTCGTCGCGCTCCGGTTACAACCAATTCAAAGGACAACGGCGTGTCGCTGGTCGGGCTACTCCGGCAATCCGGCGTCCCGTAGCGCGCTGCCAAGAGCCTTTGCGAGCGCGGGCGCGCAATTCACGCCTGCAAACTGGCGGCTGTAGCGAAAGGCCGGCTGGAGCTCGAGCACGCGCGCGGCGGCCGCCCTCGCTTCGTCCAATCGGCCAAGCTTGGCCAGCGCGGCGGCCAATTGCACATATGTGATACTATGCGCTGGATTGGCTTGAACGGACTTGTAAGCCGCGCGGCAGGCTTCTTCGTAACGGCCTCGCAGCAAATGGCTCATTGCCTGGGCGTCAAATGCGGCCCAGGCCCACGAATCGAAAGGGCTTAGCCGCATGCCCTGCGCGCTCCATTCTATCGCGCGCTCCGCTTCGCCGCTCCATCCCAGAATGACACTGCCAAGAATAGAGGTCAGCGCCGATGACGGGCTGATGACGAGGGCTGCTTCCAACGTCGTGAATGCAGCGGCGCGATCGTGTGCATCCATTCCGATGGAAAAGCCGGCCCACGTCAAGGCGAGTGCATCGTCTTGTCCATGGACGATGGCCGACCGGGCGTGGCGGATGGAAGAGGTACGGTTGATCTCCTGCAGGCCGGCGCGAAGGAACAAGCAATGGTGGCACATCGCGGCATTGCCATGCGCCAGCGCATACGCTGGTTCGAGCGCGATGGCGCGCTCGAGAAGCACCAGCGCTCTGGTCACTTGCTCCGGCATACCTGAATCGACGTCAGGCTGCGCTTGCAGCACGAGATCGTAGGCGTCGAGACTGTCAGGGCGCTTCCGTCTGACACGTTCGATTTCGGCTTTCCGCACGCTCGGCGCAATCGCGCCCACTGCTGACAGCGCGATCTCGTCTTGAAGCGCAAAGATGTCTTCGGAGCTGCGGTCGTAGCGTTCGGCCCATACATGCGCACCGGTCGATGCATCGATCATCTGCCCGGTAACACGCATGCTACTGCCGGCCTTGCGCACACTGCCTTCGAGGACATAGCGAACGCCAAGCTCGCGGCCGACCTGCTTCACGTCCACGGCGCGACCTTTGTAGGTGAAGGTCGAGTTTCGTGCGATGACGAACAACCACTTGATGCGCGCCAAGCCTGTGATGATGTCGTCGACCATCCCATCGGCAAAGTACTCCTGCTGCGGATCGCCGCTCAAATTCGAGAACGGCAGGACCGCGACGGAGGGCTTCTCGGGCAAGATCGGGGCTGACTCGGCGCGGGTGGCGACCGAGGTATCGCGAATATTCGTGGCGACAGCCGGCCCGACATAGCGATAGCCGCGGCGCGGCAGTGTTTCGATCCAGCTCTCGGCATTCGCGGCGTCGGCCAGCACTCGGCGCAGGGCTGCGATCTGAACCGTCAGATTGTTGTCGGCAACCGCCAATCCGCCCCAACCGGTCTCAATCAGCGCGTCCTTGGACACGGGTACGCCGGCGTTTTGGATCAGCAGGCACAGCAGCGCAGTCGCGCGTTGCCCAAGCATGGTCGGCTCAGCGCCGTAAAAGAGAATGCCCACCTCCGGATCGAGGCGGAACGGGCCGAACTGGTAGAGGTCGCCCCTGACTGTCATTCGAGTCTTTTAGCAAATTTTTGCGAAGGGATTCACGACTTTCGGGCATGGGCGGCCGATGTTGCGCAAATGCCAGAGGTAGCGCCCAACCACAGGAGGATCATATGAGCGCCAATGCCGTCATCCGCATGCCCGATGAGAGGAAAGGCGTCATGCTGCGTGGCCATCCTATGTCATTCCTCGTCACCGGCGAGAATAGCAAGCACATGAGCATGTTCGACTGGACGATTCCACCGGAGTTCGCCACCGGGCGGCATGTTCACCGGGTGCAGGAGGAGACCTTCTACCTGCTCGAAGGCGAGTGTGAGTGGCATGTCGGCGACAAGATGATCCGCGCAACGCCCGGTACCCATGTGTTCATCCCGCCGGGAGTGCCGCACAACATCACGAATGTCAGCGAGAAACCGGCACGCGTGTTGATGACAGTTTCTCCGCCTGGCCACGAGCATTACTTCGAAGAGCTCGCCAAACTCGCGGCGCAGGGTGCGCCGGATCCAAAAGCGCTCGCCGATCTGCGAAACCGTTACGACACCGATCAACTGTCGACGTTGACAACACGCGCGTAGGACCTCGTCTCCGGCCCAAAACTTGGTAAGCGAAAGGCCAGGCCTACAGTAAGACCTTCGGAAGCGGACGTAGCGGTTTGCTGTGTGGAATTGTGTAAAAACAAATACTTAGAGAGGATCAGCGATTTCTGTGACAAGCTGAGCCGCTTCAGGCGTCCGCCGACCATTCCGACAGGGCGGCGATCACGCTTTTCAGCTCGGCCCAGCGGCGTATGACCGTTTCCGCGCCGGCTTCGGTCAGCGCGTCGGCATGGCCCGGATAGCTGTGGCCGGCGCCGGTGAAGCCGATGACGCGCATGCCGGCCGTCCTGGCGGCGGTGACGCCATGCACGGAATCCTCGATCACGAATGTGTTTTCCGGCTTCGCGTTGAGCTTTTCGGCAGCATAGAGAAACACGTCCGGGGCGGGCTTGGTCTTCTTGCTGGGTATGTCGAGCCCCGAGAAGATGCGGCCGGTGAAGAACGGCAGCAGCCCTACCTTCTCCAGCATGAACTCGACCCGCTCCGTGCGAGAGTTGGAGCAGACCGCGCGCGGCACGGTGACGGACGCCACCGCCTCGAGCGCGCCGTCGATGATGCGCACGTCGCTGCGCAGCTTGCGGTCGACCAGCGTCTCGGCGCGGTCGATCAGCGAAGCCTGGAAGGGGATGGCGGACTTCTCCTCCACCCGCATCATGATGTCCTTGAAGGTCAGCCCGGCATAGGTCTCGGCCAGTTCCTCCGGCGATATCTCGTAACCGGCCGAGGTCAGCAGCTCGGCCTCGATGCGCGCGGCGATGATTTCAGAATCGACGAGCACGCCGTCGCAATCGAAGATGACAAGGTCTGGCTGGGGCATGGCGATCCGGAACGTGGGAAAAAGGTGGCCTGATGCGGCTCAGGCGGCGCGGCATACACCAAGCGGCCGGGCTTCGCAAATTCACGAAGCTTTTGACCGCCGGGCGGTCGCGCCCTTCACCGAATATTTACGCTGATCGGTAACCATAACGGACAGTAAACAGTAACGCGTGCCTTGGGTGTAAAAATGTCAGCCGTGCGTCTTCTCGACGAGCTTTCCCACGCTCCCCAGCAATCCGAATGGCTGGACACCATCCTCAAGGGCGACTGCGTCGCGGCCCTCGACCGGCTGCCGGAAAAGTCCATCGACGTCATCTTCGCCGATCCGCCCTACAACCTGCAGCTCGACGGCGACCTGCACCGGCCCGACCAGTCCAAGGTCGACGCCGTCGACGACGACTGGGACCAGTTCGAGAGCTTTGAAGCCTATGACGCCTTCACTCGCGCCTGGCTGCTGGCGGCGCGGCGCGTGTTGAAGCCCAACGGCACTATCTGGGTCATAGGCTCCTACCACAACATCTTCAGGGTCGGCGCCAAGATGCAGGATCTCGGCTTCTGGATTCTCAACGACGTCGTCTGGCGCAAGACCAATCCGATGCCGAACTTCCGCGGCCGCCGCTTCCAGAACGCGCATGAGACGATGATCTGGGCCTCGCGCGACCAAAAGGCCAAGGGCTACACCTTCAACTACGAGGCGCTGAAGGCCTCGAACGACGATGTCCAGATGCGCTCCGACTGGCTGTTCCCGATCTGCACCGGCCAGGAGCGGCTGAAGAACGACAATGGCGACAAGTTGCATCCGACGCAGAAGCCGGAAGCGCTGCTCGCCCGCATCATGATGGCCTCGACCAAGCCGGGCGACATCGTGCTCGATCCCTTCTTTGGATCCGGCACCACCGGCGCGGTGGCAAAGCGCCTCGGCCGGCGATTCGTCGGCATCGAGCGCGAGCAGGCCTATATCGACGCCGCCAATGAGCGCATCGACGCGGTGCGGCCGCTGGAAGGCGCCGACCTGACCGTATTGTCCGGCAAGCGCGCCGAGCCGCGCGTCGCTTTCATCAGCCTGATCGACACCGGCCTGATGGCGCCGGGCGCCACGCTCTACGACGCCAAGAAGCGCTGGGCAGCCAAGGTGCGCGCCGACGGCACGGTGGCGATCGGCGACAGCGCCGGCTCGATCCACAAGATCGGCGCCGAGGTGCAGGGGCTCGACGCCTGCAACGGCTGGACCTTCTGGCACTATGAGCGCAGCGGTGGCCTCACCCCGATCGACGAGCTGCGCCGCATCGCGCGTCTCGGCATGGAGCGGGCAGGGGCCTGACCCCCGCACGCTCGCCATTAAAGTTTAATCGGAACGTCATCGTCCGAAACAATTCAAATCAGGCCTTGATCCCGTAACGCTCGAGGTCTGTCTTGAGCGTTTCGGCGTCGGTGAACAGCACAGACTGCCAGCCGGCCGCCTTGGCGCCGTCGACATTCTTCTGGCTGTCGTCGATGAACAACGTCGCGGACGGTTCGAGGCCGAACGCGGCGACATGATGATCGTAGATGGCGCGATCCGGCTTGATCTGGCGGATGTCGGCCGAAACGGTCACGCCGCGCGGACGGTTGAGGAAGTCGAAACGCTGGCGGGCTTCGGCAAGCGTGTCCGAGGCAAAGTTGGTCAGCATCGTCACATCGTGGCCGGTCTCGATCAGGCCGATCATGATGGCGACGCTGTCGTCATAGGCATGCGGCACCATCTCGTGCCAATGCCGGCGGAAATTGCGTATATTCTCCGCATGGCTCGGGTACTCGGCGATCAGCAGCGCCTCGGCCTCATCCCAACTCCGCCCGCGGTCCTGCTCGAGGTTCCAGTCATGCGTGCAGACATTGTCGAAGAACCATTTCCGCTCCCCGGCATCCGGAATAAGGCGGCTGAACGGGATATCCGGATCGTAGTGGATCAGCACCTTGCCGATGTCGAACACGATGTGGCGGATTTCGGTCATGCGGGTCCTTCGCTAGTTCCGCCCATCACTGCGGGCGCTGTCTTCTGGTCGCGCCCGGTATCGCCGCTTCGATTACCCTTTTCATGACGGTGGGCAGCGCTTCCCCGGAAATTTCATGGGCCAGCGACCAGAAATGCCCATCCGGCGCATCGCCTTTGATGTGGGCATGAAAGACTTCGAGTTCGAGCGCGAAATGGGTGAAGACATGGGCGATCCGTCCGGCGTGCCGCCAGTCGGCAGGCAAGGGCGCCGCGGCTTCCGTGGTCGCGCCGTCCACCCTTGCGCTCCACGACGTCGTCGGTACCTCTGTCATGCCGCCGAGCAGGCCCTTTTCCGGGCGCTTGCGCAGGAGGATGGCGCCATCATTGCGCTCGGCCACGAACGCCGCGCCGCGCCTGAGCGGCTTGTCGTCCTTGGGCAGGCGGACCGGGAAACGCTCGGGATCGCCTGAGAGGATGGCGCTGCAATCCTCGCGCAGCGGGCACAGCATGCAGCGCGGCCGCCGTGGCGTGCAGAGCGTGGCGCCGAGATCCATCATCGCCTGGGCGAAATCGCCGGGCCGCCTTGCCGGAACCATCTGCTCGACCAGCGCGCGGATCTCGGGCTTGGCCTCGCTGAGCGGCGTCGCGATTGAATTGAGCCTGGACACGACGCGCTCGACATTGCCGTCGACGACGGCCGCCGGCCGGTCGAAGGCGATGGCTGCGATCGCCGCCGCCGTATAGGCGCCGATCCCCGGCAGCTCACGCAGCCCGGCCTCCGTGTCCGGAAAGCGGCCGCCGCGCCCGGCGACCAGATCGGCGCAGGCCTTGAGGTTGCGCGCCCGGGAATAATAGCCGAGCCCGGCCCAGGCCTTCATGACATCCTCGACGGGCGCCGCCGCCAGCGTCCCGACGTCAGGCCATTTTTCGAGGAATGCGCGAAAATAGGCTTTGACCGCTTCGACAGTCGTCTGCTGCAACATGACTTCCGAGAGCCATACGCGGTATGGGTCTGGCCTTGCGCCGCCGGCCAGCGCCCCGGGCGCGACGCGCCACGGCAGGTCGCGGTGATGCGCGTCGTACCAGGCGAGCAGGCGGGAGGCGACACCGCCTGAAAGGGCTTCGCTGCTTTCGCCGGATGCGGCCTTGCGGGTCTGGTCGTGCGGTGCCATTGATCGGATGAGCTCGGGGATTGGAGAACGCACATGGCAGGGAAAAAGCCCTACGGCAATCCCGTCCCGGTGAGCGATCTCGCAACCGAGATCCTCGATCCGGTGTTGAAGAAGCGCGCAGGCATCTCGATCGGGCTGGTGCAGTCCTGGGAGGAGATCGCCGGACCCCGGCTAGCCGGGCGCTCGCGCCCGGAAAAGATCCAGTGGCCGCGTCGCTTGCATGAGGACGACCCGTTCGAACCTGCGGTGCTGGTGATCGCCTGCGAAGGCATGGCGGCGCTCCACCTGCAGCATGAAGCCGGGGAAATCATCAATCGCGTCAATTCCTTCCTCGGCTTTAGCGCTATTGGCCGCATCAAGATCGTGCAAAAGCCGGTGCTGTCCGGAAAGGCCCGCCCGAAACCGGCGCCGAGACCGCTCAACGACGCGGAGAAGGCGAAGCTTTCGCGAACCGTCGGCAAGATCGAGGACGATGGCTTGCGCGCCTCATTGGAGCGGCTGGGCGCAACGATTCTAGGGCAGAAAAGGCCATAGGATTGTCGTTTATCTCGCGTATTCGTGAACGCACGACAAAATTTGGCGATTGGAATGGGGACGGCGATGCCTTAATTCGCGCCAACTCTCGCCTTCTCTAGCTTTTGCATTGCAAAATCCAACTGATATCAGGTGATTCGCATGAACCGTCCTTTGTCTCGCAGAAACCTTTTGAGCTCGCTGGCCGCCATTCCGGCGGTGGCTTTCATCGCCGCATGCAGCGACTCGGAGGAGGAGGCAAAGGCGGCCGATGCGAAGCCCGCCAACCCGTCGACACCCGCCAAGCCGGCGACGCCGGCCGCCGCCAAGGTGCCGGAAGCGCAGGGCACAGTCGACATGGCGCAACTGCTGAAGCCGGGCGCGCTGCCCGAAAAGCAGCTCGGCAAGGACGACGCCAAGGTCACCATCGTCGAATATGCCTCGATGACATGCCCGCATTGCGCGCATTTCAACGATACAACCTTCCCTGAGTTGAAGACCAAGTACATCGACACCGGCAAGGCGCGCTATATCCTGCGCGAATTCCCCTTCGACCCGAGCGCCGAGGCCGGCTTCATGCTGGCGCGCTGCGCCAAGGATAACTATTTCCCGATGGTCGACGTGCTGTTCAAGCAGCAGCCGAGCTGGGTTGGCGTCAACAACACCAAGGAAGCACTGCTGCAGATATCCAAGCTCGCCGGTTTTACACAGGAGTCCTTTGAGGCCTGCTTGACGGACCAGAAACTTCTGGACGATGTCAGAGCAGTCCAGAAACGCGGCGCGGACGAGTTCAAGGTCGACTCGACGCCGACCTTCTTCATCAATGGGAAGACCTACAAAGGGGCGATGTCGATTGAGGAAATGTCGGCCATCATCGACCCTCTGCTCTGACGTCCAGGCCGCGTCGAAGCGACCGAGCTTCGGCGCGCTCGCCTGTAATGTGGGGCGGCGCGAATGAAATTTTCGCGCCTTCGCCTCCTCGGTTTCAAGTCCTTCGTCGAGCCCGGCGAGTTCGTCATCGAACGCGGCCTTACCGGCATTGTCGGACCGAACGGCTGCGGCAAGTCGAACCTTGTCGAGGCGCTGCGCTGGGTGATGGGCGAAAGCTCCTACAAGAACATGCGCGCGTCCGGCATGGACGACGTGATCTTCTCCGGCTCGGGCACGCGGCCGGCCCGCAACACCGCCGAAGTCACGCTTTTCCTCGACAACACCGACCGCACCGCGCCCGCCGCCTTCAATGACGCCGATGAGTTACAGGTGTCGCGCCGCATCGAGCGCGAGGCGGGCTCGCTCTACCGCATCAATGGCAAGGAAGCACGCGCCAAGGACGTGCAGCTGCTGTTCGCCGACCAGTCGACCGGCGCGCGCTCGCCCTCGATGGTCGGGCAGGGCCGCATCGGCGAACTGATCCAGGCCAAGCCCCAGGCGCGCCGCGCCCTTCTCGAAGAGGCGGCTGGCATTTCCGGCCTGCACACGCGCCGCCACGAGGCGGAACTCAGGCTGAAGGCCGCCGAGCAGAACCTCGAACGGCTGGACGACGTCGTTGGCGAACTGGAGAGCCAGATCGACAGCCTCAAGCGCCAGGCGCGCCAGGCCTCGCGCTTCAAGAA
>NZ_RZOI01000430.1:0-5279 GCF_004022645.1 Mesorhizobium sp. M4A.F.Ca.ET.020.02.1.1
AGACACGATCGAGGTCGGCCTTGACGCCCGTGCGAGAGGACGAGCGTCCGAGCGCGCCGGTGAAGAGGTTCTCTTCGACCGTCAGCGAGCGGAAGCAATGCCGGCCCTCGAGGAATTGGACAAGGCCGCTGCGGACTAGGTGCGAGGGGCTTGCCCTTGAAACATCCTCGCCACCGAAGGTGATCCGACCGGCGGTAATGGCGCCGCGCTCAGCCGGAAGGAGATTGGATACGGCGCGCAGCAGTGTCGTCTTGCCGGCACCGTTGGAGCCGAGCAGCGCGACGATCTCGCCCCTGCCAACCAACAAGTCGACGCCGTGTAGGGCGGCGATGGCGCCGTTGTAGACAGCTTCCACGCTGCTAACTGACAGTATCGGGTATTCCGGGATGGACATCGATGACTCCGCTCGGGAAGGTGGATGGCGCGGCCGGCCAGATTTGTCGGCCGCACCATACCAAATTCAGTTGCTGACCACCGCGTCGGCGTCCTCGGCCGTGCGGATCTTGATGCCCTTTTCCTTGGCAACGCCTCGGACGACTTCTCGATGATCGGACGCAGCAGCTTCCAGTCGGGAGCGATCCAGTCGGAGACGACATTCCACTTCTTGCCGTCCCATTGCTGGAAGGTCACGTAGCCGTCACCCTCGTGATTGTCCCAGGAGACGTTGATCGAGTGGAACAGGTCCTTGGCGCCGAGTGCCTCGACGCGCGCCGGATCGAGCTTGAGATGCTCGAAGCCCCAACGCACTTCGTCGCCGGTCAGCGTGCGGTTGCCGAACTTGGCCTGTGCGATGCGGACCGCCTCGACATTGAGGATGCCATTGACGATGCCGAGATTGTGGTAGACCGAGCCGATGCGGCTTTTGTCCTCGAGATTGCCTTTGCCGTCGCCGTAGACCGTTTTGACGATCTCCTGGACCACCGGATATCGCTCACCCGAGGCCTGGGTGGTGATGGCCGTATAGCCCTTGGCGGCATCGCCGGCGGGGATGACATCCTCTTCGGAATTCGACCAGACATTGCCTATGATGTGATCGGCCGGGAAGCCTGTCTTCTGCGCGGTCTTCAAGGCGACGGGGTTCATCACGCCCCAGCCGCGCAGCACGACATAGTCAGGATGCTCGCGCCGGATGGTCAGCCACTGCGCCTGCTGCTCGTTGCCGGGATGCGGCACCTCGATCTGCGACAGCTCGAAGCCGTATTTCTGCGACAGCAGCTCATAGATCGGGATCGTCTCCTTCCCATAGGGCGAGCCGTGATAGAGCACGACGATGTTCTTGCCCTTGAGCTTGTCGAGGCCTCCTTCCTTGGACGCGATGTAGTTCACGATGCCGGAGGTCTCGCTGTAAGGATTGAGCAGCAGCGGGAAGACGTAAGGGAACACCCGCCCGTCGGTCGTGTCTGTGCGGCCGTGGTTGATGGTGATCAGCGGCACCTTGTCGTCGGTGATGCGATCGATCATGGCATAGGCGATGCCGACCGAGAGTGGATTCCAGGCAGCGATCCCGGGATTGCTCTTCAACCGTTCATACACCTCGACGCCCTTCTCGACCTCATATTGCGTCTCGCCTTCGCTCCAGGCCAGCTTGACGCCATTGACGCCGCCGTCGCGGATGTTGATCAGGTTGAGATAGTCGATGAAGCCACCGAAAAAGCCGGTTCCGCCGGCCGCATACGGACCGACACGGTAGCTCTGCAGGGGAAAGTATTGTTCTTCGGCGTGAACCGCCGTCGCGCCGAGCACGAAGGCCGTGGCGATCGCCGCTTTTCTTAGGTGACTGAAGAAGGTCATTGCTTACGTCTCCTGATGGGTTGGTCCGAGCGGAGGAGGAAGTTGAGCGGCAATCAGCTGGACCTTGAGCCGATCCGTCGTTTGAGGCGGTCGAAGAGGGCCGACAGCCCGCTCGGTTCCGCGATGAGGAAGATGATGATAAGGGCGCCGAGCACGATGCGCTGGCTCATGTCGAGAACGCCCGAATCGAACAGGCCGCCGAACAGGAAGGCGCCGAGCCGGGACAGAAAGAGCGGGAGGACAACGATGAACGCCGCACCCAAAAACGCGCCACGGATCGAGGCCAGCCCGCCGATGATGATGATGAACAGGATCTGGAATGAGCGGTCGAGATTGAAGCCTGCCGGCTCGACGGTGCGCAGATAGGTGAAGGCCCACAGCACGCCGGCGATACCGATGATGAACGACGAGATGGCGAACGCCAGAAGCTTGGTTCGCAGCACCGGCACACCGATGACGCGTGCGGCGGTTTCGTTGTCCCGCACGGCGATGAAGTTGCGACCGGTCGCGCTGTTGACCAAGCGCCAGACGAGGGCCGTCAGCACCATGACCGTGGTGACCGAAAGCAAATAGCGGCCGGTCGCGCTGTCGAGCGAAAGACCGGCGACGGCCAGGTGCGGCGCCGAGATCACCCCGGACGGGTTGTCGTTGGAGAACCAGCCGAACTTGGTCAGCGCCCATTGCACGAAGAACTGGGCGGCGAGCGTCGAGACGGCGAGGTAGAAGCCGCGCAGCCTGAGACTGGGCAGGCCGAACACGACGCCGAAGCCGGCGGCGGAAATTCCGGCCAGGATCATGGTCCCCGCCAGCGGCAGGCCTTCGACCCTGAGGTTGAAATTGTAGGCGGCGAACGCGCCCACCGTCATGAAGGCGGAAGAGCCAAGCGAGAGCTGGCCGCAATAGCCGGTCAGCAGATTGAGGCCGACCGCCGCCAGGCTGAGCGCCAGGAATGGCAGCAGGATCGCCTCGACCAGATAGCCCGAAGCATAGGCAGGGACCACGCCGTAGGCGACGACGAACAGGGCGGTCGGCAATGCCAGCTTCTGAACGAGTTTCACCCAGTCGACTGGAAGCCTTGCGGCGTCGAGCGCTTGCACGGCCATGGTTCAGACCCTTTCGACGGTTTTCTGGCCAAACAGGCCGGAGGGGCGCACCAAAAGCACCACCAGCGCCAGCGCATAGGCGAACCAGCCCTCGATGCCGCCGCCGACGAACGGGCCGAGATAGACCTCGGCCAGCTTCTCGCTGGCGCCGATGATGAGGCCGCCAACGATGGCGCCGAGGATGGAATCGAAGCCGCCAAGCACCAGCACCGGCAGCGCCTTCAGCACGATCAGCGACAGCGAGAACTGGACGCCGAGACGCGCGCCCCACAACAGCCCGGCGACCAGCGCGACGAAGCCGGCCGCCGTCCACACGGTGCCCCAGATGCGAGGCAGCCGCAGGCCGACGGCGAGGGCCGCGAACTGATCGTCGGCGACGGCGCGAAACGCAAGGCCGATCCGCGTCCAATAGAAGAAGGCGCTGAGGCCTGCGACCATGGCAGCGGCGATCGCCGCCGCCAGCAGGTCGAAGGACGAGATCAGTACGCCGCCGACCTCGAATGGGGTGTCGTCGATGCCGAGGTCGAGCCCGTGCACCTGCGTGCCCCAGATAAGCTGGGCGGCACCTTCGATGATGTAGGAGAGCCCCAGCGTCGCCATGAACAGCGTCATCGGCGAGCGGTTGACCAGCGGCCTGAGCACGGTCCGCTCGATGGTGAAGCCGAGCGCGACCATGACCGCGAAGGTGATGAGCAGCGAAAGCGCGAAAGGGACGCGGCGTTCGACCAGGCTGACGAAAGTGAGTGCTGCAAACAGCACCATCGAGCCTTGCGCGAAGTTCAGCACGCCCGAGGTCTTGTATCAGCACGAATCCGATGGCGACGAGCGAGTACATGACGCCCGAGAGCAGGCCTCCGACCAGCACCTCGATGACGAAGAGGAAATCATAGTAGCTCATCAGATGTCCTCGCCATTCTCGCCCTCGGCGGTGCCGAGATAGGCCCGGATCACCGCAGGATCGGCGCGCACCTCGGCCGGCGTGCCGTCGGCGATCTTGCGGCCGTAGTCGAGCACGGCGACGCGGTCGGAGAGGCCCATGACGACGCCGATGTCGTGCTCGATCAGGATGATGGTGACGCCGTGCCGGTCGCGCGCGGCTCGCACGAAGCCGGCCATCTCGGCCTTCTCGGTCGCCGTCATGCCGGCCATCGGCTCGTCGAGCAGCAGCAGCTTCGGCTCGGCGACCAGCGCGCGCGCCAGCTCGACCCGCTTCTGCAGGCCGTAAGGCAAGGTGGCGACGAGGCGGTCGGCGACGCTTTCGAGATGCAGGAAGGCGACTATCTGATCGGTCTTTTCGGCGATTCCCGCATCTTCGCTCCGGGCGCGTGGCAGACCTGCAATATGTTCGACGAAACTGGCGCGCCTGGTGTGGACGCGGCCGCACGCGATGTTGTTGCGCACGGACAGACCGCCGAATAGCGCCAGGTTCTGGAAGGTTCGCGCAACGCCGAGCCGTGCTAGACGGCTCGCCGGCACCCGGGAGAAGGACTGTCCGCCGATCGCAATCCTGCCGCGGTCGGCGTGATAGAGGCCGCTGATGATGTTGATCAGTGAGGACTTGCCGGCGCCGTTGGGGCCGATCACCGCGCGGATCTCGCCGACTTCGACTTCGAGATCAACATCGCTCAGCGCCTTGACCCCGCCAAAGGAAATTGCCGATCCCGCTCAAGGTCAGGATCGCATCAGCCTTTGCCGACAGGCGCACCGCGCGCGTCTCGTCAACGCGACCAGCACCAGCAAGAAGGGCGGAAATTTCGGGCGCGCGCTCGTATGCGGCGGCTCCCAGCGAAGCACCAATCATGAAACGTCCCTGCTTTTGAAGGCGTGTGGGCTGCGGCCCCGTGGGCCGCGCCCGTCCTATTCCGCGGCGACAAGCTCCCTGTCGCGAGCTGCTTCCAGTT
This sequence comes from Mesorhizobium sp. M4A.F.Ca.ET.020.02.1.1, assembly GCF_004022645.1. Taxonomy (NCBI): domain Bacteria; kingdom Pseudomonadati; phylum Pseudomonadota; class Alphaproteobacteria; order Hyphomicrobiales; family Phyllobacteriaceae; genus Mesorhizobium; species Mesorhizobium sp. M4A.F.Ca.ET.020.02.1.1. Next base: position 4,796 of record NZ_RZOI01000430.1, read on the forward strand.
CGCGCACCAGAGTAATGACGCGCTTGCCGAAGAACTCGACCTCTTCCTGGAAATGCAGGAAGCCGAGCAGGATCAGGTCGGCACCGGCGTCCTTCAGTTTCAGGATGCGTTCGGCGATCTGTTCCGGCGTGCCGATGAGATTGCTGCAGAAGCCGTCATTGTACTGAACGAGATCCTCAAGGGACGACTTCGCCCAATTGCCTTCGCCTTCCGGCGAGGCCTTGCCGGCATTCTTGACCTGATCGGCAAAGCCCTGCACCGCCTCCGGATTCGCCTTGGCGATGATCTCGTCGAGCACGGCGCGCGCTTCCTGCTCGCTCTCGCGGGCGATGGCGAAAGCGTTGACGCCGATCCTAACCTTGTGGCCGTTGGCTTTCGCCTTGGTGCGGATGTCGTCGACCTGCTTCCGGATCTCCTCCGGGGTATTGCCGTTGGTGAAATACCAATCGGAGACACGAGACGCCATGTCGCGAGCGGCTCGCCA
>NZ_RZOI01000431.1:0-5251 GCF_004022645.1 Mesorhizobium sp. M4A.F.Ca.ET.020.02.1.1
GCCGCCGAGGCAGCGATCCGCGAGTTCGCCCAGGCCGGCGGCCACAAGCTCGGCGCCGTGGCGCAGCCGCTGCGGGCCGCGCTGACCGGCCGGAGCACGTCGCCCGGCGTGTTCGATGTGCTTGCCGTGCTCGGCCGCGAGGAAAGCCTGGCGCGCATCGCGGATCAAATCGATTAGGAGCGAACTGGCCCAAAAAGATTGGCATTGAAAGGTGCGTTTCGCAGTGCAACATTAGGCCTTGGCCCAATCTGGCACGCACCTCCTAAAATGCGGTGGCGAGTACGCGCATTCCGGTGATTTCGACGTGTCGTTTGCAGGATTTGCCTTGCCGGCATGAGGAAACAAAAAGGAGTTTGCTAATGAGCGAAGCTGCAACGAAACTGGAACCGAGCGCCAAACCGCACGGGTCGACCGCCAAGCTGGAGCTCGCCGGCAAGACGCACGAGTTCAAGGTGCGAAGCGGTTCCGTCGGGCCTGACGTCATCGATATCGGCTCGCTCTACAGCACCACCGGCGCCTTCACCTACGATCCCGGCTTCACCTCTACGGCCAGCTGCGAGTCGGCCATCACCTTCATCGACGGCGACGCCGGCATCCTGCTGCACCGCGGCTATCCGATCGACCAGCTCGCCGAGCATGGCGACTTCCTCGAGGTCTGCTACCTGCTGCTCTATGGCGAGTTGCCTACCAAGGCGCAGAAAGACGACTTCGACTACCGGGTGACGCGCCACACCATGGTGCATGAGCAGATGTCGCGCTTCTTCACCGGTTTCCGCCGCGATGCGCATCCAATGGCCGTCATGTGCGGCGTGGTCGGCGCGCTCTCGGCCTTCTATCATGACTCGACCGACATCTCGGATCCGTACCAGCGCATGGTCGCCTCGATGCGGCTCATCGCCAAGATGCCGACGATCGCGGCGATGGCCTACAAGTACCACATCGGCCAGCCCTTCATTTATCCGAAGAACGAGCTGAACTTCGCCGCCAACTTCCTGCACATGTGCTTTGCGGTGCCCTGCGAGGAATACAAGATCAATCCGGTGCTGGCGCGCGCCATGGAACGCATCTTCATCCTGCACGCCGACCACGAGCAGAACGCCTCCACCTCGACGGTTCGTCTCGCCGGCTCTTCGGGCGCAAACCCCTTCGCCTGCATTGCGGCCGGCATTGCCTGCCTCTGGGGCCCGGCGCATGGCGGCGCCAACGAAGCGGCGCTCAACATGCTGGGCGAGATCGGCCATGTCGACCACATCCCGGAATTCATCGCCCGCGCCAAGGACAAGAACGATCCGTTCCGGCTGATGGGCTTCGGCCACCGCGTCTACAAGAACTACGATCCGCGCGCCAAGATCATGCAGAAGACCGCGCATGAGGTGCTGGGCGAGCTCGGCATCAAGGATGATCCGCTGCTCGACATCGCCATGGAGCTGGAGAAGATCGCGCTCACCGACGCCTACTTCATCGAGAAGAAGCTTTACCCGAATGTCGACTTCTATTCCGGCATTACGCTGAAGGCGCTGGGCTTCCCCACCACCATGTTCACCGTGCTGTTCGCGGTTGCCCGCACCGTCGGCTGGATCGCGCAGTGGAAGGAAATGATCGAGGATCCGCACCAGAAGATCGGCCGGCCGCGTCAGCTCTACACCGGTGCCGCGGAACGCGACTACGTGCCGATCGCCAAGCGCTGATCGCGCGCGAGCGAACAGGTAAAAAAAGGCGCCCGCAAGGGCGCTTTTTATTTGATGTGCCGGAGAACGACTTCGGCGGCGATATCGCCGGACGGTCTGTCCGTTGCCATGCGCCGCGCGATCTCGGCGAAACCGTCCTTCTGCCAGGCGCGCATGCCGGTGTCGGAAAATAGCGTCTCCAGTTGCCTGGCGAGGTTCTCCGGCAGGACATACTGGTCGTAAAACTCCGGAACGAGCGTCCGGTCCGAGATCAGATTGGGCAGCAGCGCCGACCAGACAGAAATGAGATGCGGCATGACCAGACGCGCCACGGGATCGAGCTTGTAGCAGGACACCATCGGCACGCCCGACAGGGCCAGCTCGAGCGATACCGTCCCCGAGGCGATCAGCGCGGCATCAGCCTTGCCGAAGGCCTGCCATTTGCGTTCCGGCTCGACGACAATCTCCGGTTTGTCGTCCCAACTGGCGACCGAAGCCCTGACCAGGTCGGCCACATGCGGCACCGTCGGCAAGAGCAGACGCAGGCGATGCCCGCGCTGGCGCAGGATCGACATCGTCTTGCCGAACGGCTCGATCAGCCGGCGCACTTCGCCACGTCGGGAACCCGGCAGCACTAGCAGCGTCTTGACGCGATCCCCCGCCAGGTCCCGCGGCAGACCCTGCGCCTTGGCGGCGCCAAGCACGCCCGGATCCCGCGCCAGGCGATGCCCGACATAGGTGCCGGGCGGGCCGCCAAGGCGGGCGAGCGCCTTCACCTCGAAGGGCAGGATGCAAAGGATATGATCGACATAGGGCTTCATCGCCACCGCCCTGCCCGGCCGCCATGCCCAGACGCTCGGGCAGACATAGTGGACGATCGGGAGCGACGGGTTGGCGGCACGCACCTTCTTCGCCACGCGCAGCGAGAAATCCGGGCTGTCGATGGTGATGAGGCAGTCGGGTTTTTCGGCGGCGATCATGCTTGCCGTCTGGCCGATCCGCCTGATCAGCCGCGGCAGGTCGCGCAGGATAGCGCTGAAGCCCATCAGCGCGATCTCGCCGCCGTCGAACAGGGACTTAAGCCCGAGCGCCTGCAGATGCCGGCCGCCAATGCCGATAAGCTGAACATCGCGGCCGGTCGTCCGCTTCAGTGCCGCGACGATGTCGGCGCCAAGCATGTCGCCCGATTCCTCGCCGGCGACGACGGCGATCTTCAGCGGCTTGTCATTGGCCATGAGCCGGCTCCTCGACAGGAAGGCCGACGATGAACAGGCCGAGCGCATTGGCGCGCGCGATGGTGTCGGGAGCTTCAAGGATCAGCGAGCGGCCGGCCTCAACCGCAATCCCCGCCAGTCCCGCTTCATATGCGGCCTCGACCGTCCGCGGGCCGATGGACGGCAGATCGGCGCGCAGTTCCTGACCAGGCTTGGCGCATTTGACCAGAACGCCGCGCGTCTTGCCGGCGAGCCTGCCATGGTCGCGCAATTGTCTGGTCCGCTCGAGCAGCCCGTTAGTGCCCTCGATGCCCTCCAGCGCGATCGCCCTGCCGCCGATTGCGACCGCGGCTTGCCCGATATCGAGAGCACCGATCGCCTTTGCCGCGACCCTGGCGGCCTCGATGTCGCGCCAGTCGGATTTGCCCGGCTTGGCCGTGGTCAGCGAGCCATCGCTCGCAAGCAGTTCGGGCACGATCTCATGCGCGCCAACGACCTTGATGCCGCGCTTTTCCAGAAAACGCGTCAGCATCCTCAGCAAGCCGTCGTCACCGCGCGCCAGCCCCATCACCACTGTAGGCACGGCAGCCAGCAGGCCGAGGCTCGGCCGCATGGCGGTCAATTTCGGCCTGCGCCTGATCTCGCCGGCCAGCACGAGGTGGCTGATTCGCTTGCGCCTGAGCAAAGGCACCAGCGAGCCGAACGATTCGAGCGCGAGCTGCTCTGTCTCGTAGCCGGCGAGGTCCTGCTTGCGGTCGACCTCGCCTTCGGCCGCGATGATGACGGGCGGATGTCCCTGCCTTGCGAGGCTGGCCGCGACTTCCACCGGCAGGCTGCCGCCGCCGGCGATGATGCCCACCCTTGAGCCCGGCGCGAGGTCCAACTTGGCTCCGGCAGCCTCAGCCTTCATCGTCGGCATCGTCGCCGTCGCCGCCCTTGAGCGACGGGACGGCATAGTGCCGCTTGCCGCGATTGGCGATGAAATCGATGATTTTCATGGCCGTCGGCGAGGAAGCGAATTCCGCCTTGGCGAACTCTATGTTCTCGCCGACGGTTCGGGAGCGGTCGAAGATCGTCCTGTAGGCCTTGCGCAACAGGTGGATCTCGGCGCGCGGCAGGCCGGAACGCTTCAGGCCGACGATGTTGAGGCCGCGAAGGCTGGCGCGGTTGCCGGCGGCGATCGCATAGGGAATGACGTCGCCGACGACCGCAGAGCAGCCGCCGATGAAGGCGTTGTTGCCGATGCGGACGAACTGGTGAACGGCGGTGAGGCCGCCAACATAGACGTTGTCACCGATCTCGCAGTGGCCGCCCAACGTCGCGCCGTTGGCGAAGGTGGCGTTCTTGCCGACGACGCAGTCATGGGCAATGTGGGCATAGGCGAGGAAATTGCCATTGTCACCCACCGTCGTCTCGCCGCGGCTGGAATCGGTGCCGAGATGCATGGTCACGCCTTCGCGGATCGTGCAGTTCTCGCCGATCACCAGCGTCGTGCGGCCACCCTTGTGCTTGGTGTTCTGCGGCGGCGCGCCGAGTATGGCCATCGGATAGACCTTGGTGGCGGCGCCGATGGTGGTCGCGCCCATCACCGAGACATGGCCGACAAGCTCGACCCGGTCGCCGATGACGGCATCGGGGCCGACGTGGCAGAAGGGTCCGATGCGAACGCCTTCGCCGAGCTGGGCCCCTTCTTCGACGACCGAGGAAGGGTGGATTTCAGTCTGGACTTTCATGAGCATTTTGAACCGTCAGCCGGTGACCATCATAGCCGAAACCTCGGCTTCCGCAGCTTTTGCTCCATCGACCATCGCTTCGCAGGCGAATTTGAGCAGGTTGCCGCGCTTCTTGATCTTCTTGACGTGAATCCTGAGCTGGTCGCCGGGAACGACCGGCTTGCGAAACTTCGCATTGTCGATGGTCATGAAATAGACCAGCGATGGCTTTTCCGTGTTGAGGCTGCGGATGCAGATCGCGCCGGCGGTCTGCGCCATGGCCTCGATGATCAGCACGCCGGGCATCACTGGCTGCTGCGGGAAATGGCCCTGGAAATGCGGCTCGTTGATGGTCACGTTCTTGATGCCGACGGCGGACTCGTCGCCATCGATGTCGACGATGCGGTCGATCAGCAGGAACGGATAGCGGTGCGGCAGGAGCTTCATAAGCCCCATTATGTCGACCGCCTCAAGCGTCGCCACCATATCAGCCATTCCCATCGCCTTGTTTGCGGGTCCTGGCCAGCTTGCGCAGCATGGCGATTTCACGCATGGCCTCGGCCATCGGCTGCGCCGGATAGCCTCCCCAGATCTCGCCCGCCGGGACGTTGCTCATGAATCCGCTTCTCGCTGCAAGCTTGGCCCCAGGCCCTATGGT
>NZ_RZOI01000432.1:0-5240 GCF_004022645.1 Mesorhizobium sp. M4A.F.Ca.ET.020.02.1.1
ATCACCCAGCAGGCACCGCCGACAAGCAGGCCGGCCGACGTCTGCCAGGCATTGTGGCTGACGGCAGCGTTGAAGGCGCAGAGCGCAAAGCCGGCAAAGGCGGCGCGCACCATCGTTTCGCTGGAGAGCAACTGCCTCAGCCGCACGCTGATCAGCGCGCCGCCGACCGCGCCGATGCCGAAAGCGCCGAGCATGATGCCATAGGTCAAGGCATCGCCCTTGACGACGTCGCGCGCCACCAGCGGCAGGAGCGCCAGCACGGCGCCGGCGCTGAAGCCGAAGGCCGAGCCTCTCGCCAGCACCTTGCCGATATTGGGCGACATCGCGACGTAGCGCAGCCCCGCGCCCATCGCCGCGCCGAGCGCCTCGCGCGGCAACGTCGGCGCGGGTACTTCCGGCTTCCAGCGGAACAGCACGACGATCAGTCCGATATAGCTGACGGCATTGGCGGCAAAGGCGGCGGCTGCACCCGCGGCGGCAACGATGACGCCGCCAATCGCCGGGCCAACGCTGCGTGTGATGTTGAAGCCCATCGAGTTGAGCGCGATCGCCGCCGGCACCTTGGCGCGGGGCACCATGTCGCCCACCGAGGCCTGCCATGACGGGCTGTTGAGCGCCGTACCGCTGTCGATCAGGAAGGTAAAGGCAAGCAGCGTCCAAGGCGTCATCCAGCCGAACCAGGTGAACACGGTGAGCAGCGCCGAGACGACCAGCATGAACGACTGCGCCACCAGCATCACCTTGCGCCGGTTGAAGCTGTCGGCGATGGCACCGGCAATGAGCGCGAACAGCATGATCGGCAAGGTGGTCGAGGCCTGGACCAGCGCCACCTGGTAGGAGGAGGTGGCGATCGTGGTCATCATCCATGCGGCGCCGACGCCCTGGATGAGGCCGCCGAAGTTCGAAACAAGGCTGGCCGACCAGACGGCGCGGAAGATGCCGTGCCGGAACGGCGCCAGCGCCGAGACGCGTTCGCTGTCCGGCTCGTCATCGATCATCCGTGCTGTCCCGCTTCACATGTCGTTGGCCCAGCCGACGCGGATGTCCATCTCCGGAGATGGAGCATGGCGACGCGGGGGCGGACCCTTGCCTGAAAAAGATTATGCTCCAACAACAGGATAGCGAGGCAAAAATACGTCCTGGCGCGGCTAAGCCAATGGTCTGGCCGCCTTGGACCAACCGCTGCTCAATGCGCGCGCGCATCCGCGGCGGCCGCATGCAGCGCCTGGGTCAGGCTGTCCGCCGTATCGCCGCCGGCATTGAGGCGCAGGAACAGTTCCATGCCGACGAGGCGCAGCCTCGAGGCCTCGTCGCGCTTTGCCAGGTCGACAAGGTCTTCGACGGCGGCGGCCGGCCATTTCAAGGCATCGCGCAGATAGCCGCCGCGCAGCAGGCCCTGGCTACCCTGGGTGAAGCCCGACGAGATCTCGAAACCTTTCTTCGGCGCGTAGACATTCTCGCGCGGCAGGTGCTTTTCGGCGACCTTCTTCAAAAGCCACTTGCCGGTCCTGCCGCGCAATTTCTGACGCCTCGGCAAATGGATCGCGAAATCGATCAGCCGGTTTTCGAGGAAGGGAACCCTGAGTTCCACCGAGGCAGCCATGCTCAGCCTGTCGTGTCGGTTGAGCAAGTCCTGCAGATGCGAATAGAGATCGTAGAGGCAAGCTCCGAGGAAGGCGCGATCGCCGAGCGGCGTCACTGGCTCAAGCCGGTCGAATATCCTGGTCTGGAGGAAGTTGAGTTCCGGCGACAGCGCCCTGAGCACGAGATTGCGCTCCGAGGCGGAGCTATTACCGGTCGATGTCTTGAAGGGCGCGTGGCGCATGCGCCCGAATTTGCGAGCGAGCCAGCGCCGCGAGCGGAACAGCCGTCCCGGCCATGACCATGCGCGCCAGGGCCGCATGCTTTCGGCCTGCCATTTGTAGCCGCCGAAAAGCTCGTCGGCGCCTTCGCCGGTAAGCAGCACCTTGACGCCGTCGGTCCGGCATTGCTCGGCAAGCGCCAGAAGCCCGACATGGCTTGCGTGCCAGCCGTCGCTCTCAAGATGCCAGACCGCTTTCGGCCAGAGCTCGAGGAACCGGTTCCTGTCGACCGGCACCCGGCGCAGGGGGACGCCGGCGCGACGGCCGGTCCGTTCGGCGTTTTCCGCCTCGCTGCGGCCAAGCCGGGGATCGACGACATAGCCGTGAATCTCCGGCCTGAAGCGCTTCGACAGCGCCGTAATCAGACCGGAATCGACGCCGCTGCTACAGGCCGTGGCGATGCTGGCGTCGGCGATGCAGTGGATATCGACGCTGTCCTCGATCAGCGCTTCGAGCCGCGCCATATGCTCGTCGTCGGAGGTCCGGTCGCCGATGATGCGCGCCGCCTCCAGCACGTCGAGGACGTGCCAGAAGCAGCGCTTCTCGATGCCCGCTTCGGTGATCTTCCAGAGGCCGGCCGGTGGCAGCCGTTCGATGCCGTCGAACAGGCTGTGGCTCGAATCGCGGTGCTGCCAGGCGAGCCGCAAGGTGATCTCGCGCGCATCGATGCGGCGGGCAAAACCGTCGCTGGCGAGGATCGCCTTGTCCTCGGAAGCGAACAGGATCCGCTCGGCCGTCTCGGCCACCGCCATCGGCTTGATGCCGAGGCGGTCGCGGGCGAGCCACAGGGCGTTGTCGCGCGCGTCGAAGTAGGCAAAGGAAAACATGCCGTCGAACAACGGCACGGCCTTTTCAGGACCCCAATGATGCAGGGCCTGCAGAACCACTTCGGTGTCGGAGACGCTGCGGAAAACGCAGCCTTCCGTCTCGAGCGTCTGGCGCAGCGAGCGGTAGTTGTAGACCTCGCCATTGTAGGCGAGCACGCCCTCGCCGCATGCGGTCAGCATCGGCTCGCGGGCGGCGGGCGAGGGATCGATGATAGCAAGCCGGCGGTGCCCCAGGGCGAGCCGGCTGCTGCTCCAGCTGTCGTGGTCGTCCGGTCCGCGATGCGCCAGCGCCTGCATCATGCGGGCGATGTCCGACAGGTCGCCGGCGCCGATCGGGTCGCGCTTTCGCCAGACGCCGGCTATTCCGCACATGGCCTGCCGGCCGGTTTAGTCTGCCCCATGATTTTCGAAGACCGCCTGAGACCAGTGGCGCCCACGCCGCGCAATTCACAATCTAGCCGCAACAGGGCTGCCCGCAAGCCGTCCGGTGAGCGCAAGGAGTAGGCACTCCGCCTCCCGCCTCAGAAGCCGTGCTCGATACGCTCGAAGATGACGTTGGTGAAGGCCGATATCTGGCCGCCGATGAACGGGCCGGTCAGTGCCACCACCAGCATGATGGCGACGATCTTCGGCACGAAGGTCAGGGTGATTTCCTGGATCTGGGTCAGCGCCTGGATCAGCGCGATGCCGATGCCGACCGCCATTGCCACCAGCACCACCGGCGCGGAAGCGGTCAGCACTGTCCACACCGCGTACTGGACGATATCGAGCGCGTCGGCCTCGTTCATGCGTTGTAACCCAAGCCGGTCGCCTAGCTGGCCGGCTTGATCGTGACGCCGGGGCCGACAGCGACTTCCGTGCCGTTCTGCAGCACCGCGATGAGACCGCTGCTGGCCAGGCGCACGGAGGCCACCGTGCCCGACGTCTTGCCATCAGCGGAAGTGATCGAACGGCCGATCAGCGCATCGGCCTGCGACAGGGCCGAGGACTGCATGATCTGGTCGAGTTTGCTGTTGGTCTGCACCGATTGCTCGACCTGCGAGAAGGTGGCGAGCTGGGCGACATACTGCGTCGAGTCCATCGGCTTGGTCGGATCCTGGTTCTTCATCTCGGCGATGAGGAGCTTCAGGAACGACTGGTAGTCGACGGCGGTCTTGGAGGTCGACGTGGTGGTCGAATTGGCACCGGTCGGTATGGTGGTCGTCATGTCCACGTTCATCAGTATCGAGCTCCCACAGCCATTGGGCGCGGCGCGCCCGGAACATCGTCGTTGCCGCCAAGCGCGCGGCGTTCGAGCGGATAGAGCGCGCGGATCGCCTTCAACGCCTCATAGATATGGTCCTCGCCGACCATGCGGTCGATCTGCTTCAGCGCACTGCAGATTTCGGCGTCCTCGAAGCTCGCCAGCAGCATGGGCAGCGAGCGTCGGAACATGTCACGCGCCTCAGACGCGCCCGACGGGTTCATCAGCATGACCTGCAGGATGAAGTAGAGCTGCCTGAGCGGAGTCGACGCCTGGTCGGCCTGGATGACGTGGCTTTCGAGCAGGAACTGCACGTCGTTCATCAGCTCGATCGTGACCTTGCGGTCGACGCGGATGACGGCGCCGTTGATGTAGATCTTCTCGTTCGGCTTCAGCGATATCTTCAGCGTGTTGGTCATTGGATGCCGTCCCGGATGATCTGGGACACCTCGATCAGGCCCTCGAAATTGTTGGTGCGGCCCTGGCGGATGTCCTCGGCCTCGCGCAGCAGCCACAGGCCGATCGAGATCAGGTTGGCGCGCAGCTCCTTGGGCAGGGCGTTGTCGCTGGAGCCGAGATCCTCGACGAAGGTGGTCCAGATGCGGTTGGTGAAGTGCAGCGCCTCGATCGCTTCCATGGAATCCTGGCCGACCGCGGCCGCGGCCGACAGCATGTCGATCGAGCGGGTGAGCAATTCCCGCTCGCGGTCCTTGGCGTCGGTGACGGAGTCGGTCTGGATGTCGGCGTAGGAGAATTGATACATCGTCGGGGCTCTGCCGTTCCGGTGGAAGTTTTCAGGTCAGGTAATTCAGCAGGCTGAGCTGCTGCAGGCGCGCGGTCAACGCGAATGAGGTCTCGATATGCTGCGTCAGGTCGGCGACGCGGGTCGCGGCCTCGGCGGGATCGACTCCCTCGAGATCGATGATGTGCTTCTCGAACAGGTCGACCTGGGTCTTCATGCGGTCGCTGGCGTCGGAGACACGTTTCTGGGTTAGGCCGACCTCCGAGCGCAACTGGACGATGCCGCCGATGGCCTCGCCGACCAATGTCTGGGCGCGGCTGACGACGGTGTTCTTGGCGGCATCGCTGATGTTGCCGGAGAACAGGTTGGCGACCATCGCCGCCGCCATGGCGAGCTTGCGGATGCCGTCCTCATTGGCGCTGACCGAGGTCTGCGTGGTTTCGTTCAGCGCGATGCGGCTGGTGATCTGCTCGTCGGTGGCGTTCGACCAGGTGCCTTGCCAGCCCGAGCCGAGGAATTGCGGCTCGACGCTGCTGGTGATGAAGTCGTCCATCTGGGCGGCAGTG
>NZ_RZOI01000433.1:0-5236 GCF_004022645.1 Mesorhizobium sp. M4A.F.Ca.ET.020.02.1.1
AGTGCTCATCCCTTGGCCCCGATCTTGCCCTCGGTGCCGGCGATAAGCCGCGAGATGTTGGCGCGGTGCTTGACGATGACGATCAGGCTCATCGCCACGAACAGGCCGGCAATAGCGGGTGTGCTGAGGAAGTAGAGCGCGATCGGCACCGCCACCGCTGCCGTGAGCGCTGCGAGCGAGGAGTAGCGGAACAGGAAGGCGACGGCGAGCCAGACGGCGGCAAAGATCAGCGCTACCTGCCAGGCAAGGCCGATCAGCACGCCGAGATAGGTTGCGACGCCTTTGCCGCCCTTGAAGCCGAGCCAGGCCGGAAAGAGATGGCCAAGGAAGGCACCGAAGCCGGCCCAAAGCGCGAACTCCGGCGCGAAGCGGCCGGCGATCAGCACCGCCGCCGTGCCTTTCAGGGCGTCGAGCAGCAGCGTGGCGGCGGCGAGCCCCTTGTTGCCGGTGCGCAGCACGTTGGTGGCGCCGATATTGCCGGAACCGATCTTGCGCACGTCGCCAAGGCCGGCGGCGCCAGTGATCAGCAGGCCGAAGGGAATCGAGCCAAGCAGATAGCCGAACAGTAGCGCCAGGATACCGCCATAACCCATTGTTTCACCCCGCATTTCCTTCACCGCACGAAATGGCGGACTACGCCGCCATCGGCCTAGATTGAAAACACTGTGCGGCCCGACACCATCGTTTGCAAGACCTTGCCTTGCAGCCGCGCGCCCTCGAAGCAGGTGTTCTTCGAGCGCGAGCGAAGGCCGCTCTCGCTGACGATCCAGGGCTCGTGCAGATCGACGAGCGCGAGGTCGGCCGCGGCACCCGGCTTCAGCGTGCCGCCGGGCAGGCCGAACAGTTTCGCCGGAGCGGCCGACAGCACCTCGACAAGCCTGAGCAGCGAGACGTCGCCATTGTGATAGAGCCGCAGCGCCGCGCCCAGCAGCGTTTCCAGCCCGATCGCGCCGGCCGCCGCGTCGGCGAAGGGCAGGCGCTTGGTGTCGACATCCTGCGGATCGTGCGAGGACACGACAATGTCGACGGTGCCGTCCTTGATCGCCTCAATCATGGCCAGCCGGTCGTCCTCGGCACGCAGCGGCGGCGTCAGCCGGAAGAACGTGCGGTATTCGCCGACGTCGTTCTCGTTGAGGGACAAATTGTGGATCGACACGCCGGCCGTGACATTGGCACCGTCGGCTTTCGCCCGGCTCACGGCGTTGGCCGCCATCGCCGTCGAGATCTTGGCCGCGTGATAAGTTCCGCGCGTCAGCCGCGCCAAAGCGAGGTCACGTTCCAGCGGGATCGATTCCGCCTCGCGCGGAATGCCGGCAAGGCCGAGCCAGCTTGCGTAGAGGCCCTCATTCATCACGCCCGCCGAGGCAAGGTCGGCGTCCTGCGTCTCATGCGCGACGACGCCGCCGAAGTCGCGGGCGTAGGTCAGCGCCCGGCGCATCACCAGGGCGCTGGCGATTGTGTGGCGCCCGTCGGTGAAGGCGACGGCGCCGGCCTCGCGCAGCAGGCCGAACTCGGTCATCTCGCGGCCGTCGAGCCCCTTGGTGATCGCCGCCGCCGGAAAGATGTTGACGCTTGCCGTATCCTTGGCTGTGCGCAGCACGAATTCGACCAGCGCGACATTGTCGATCACCGGATCGGTGTCGGGCATCATGACGATCGAGGTGACGCCGCCCGCCGCTGCCGCCACACTCGCCGAGGCAATAGTCTCGCGATGCTCGCCGCCGGGCTCGCCGATGAAGACGCGGCTATCGATCAAACCTGGAATGAGGGTCTTTCCCGCGCAGTCGATGACAGTCGCGCCTTCCGGCACACCCTGGTTCAGCGCCGCCTTGCCGGCGGCGACAATCTTCCTGCCCTCGACGATGACCGTGCCGACCTCGTCGATGCCGCGCGAGGGATCGACGATATGCGCCTTGCTGAAGACCGTTGTCGTCATGCGCCGCGCCCCTCATGGTTGCGGCGCGGATCGAGCAACGCTTCCATTACCGCCATGCGCACGGCGACGCCCATCTCCACCTGTTCCTGGATGACGCTCTGCGGCCCGTCGGCGATTTCGGACGCAATCTCGACGCCGCGATTCATCGGGCCGGGATGCATGACCAGCGCATCGTCCTTGGCCGCCTTGAGCTTCTCGGCATCGAGGCCGAAATAGCGGAAATACTCACGAATCGACGGCACGAAAGCGCCTTCCATGCGCTCGCGCTGCAGGCGCAGCATCATCACGACATCGGCGTCCTTGAGGCCTTCGGCCATCGAGCGGGCGACGATGACGCCCATCCTGTCGATGCCCGAGGGCAGCAGCGTCGAGGGCGCGACGACGCGCACCTGGGCACCGAGCGCATTGAGCAGCATGATGTTGGAGCGGGCGACGCGCGAATGCAGGATGTCGCCGCAGATCGCCACGATCAGCTTCGACAGCGGCCCCTTGGCGCGGCGGATGGTCAGGGCGTCAAGCAGCGCCTGCGTAGGATGCTCATGCGCGCCGTCGCCGGCATTGACGACGGAGCAGCCGACCTTCTGCGCCAGGAGTGCTGCCGCACCCGCCGACTGGTGACGGATGATCAAGATGTCCGGCCGCATGGCGTTGAGCGTCATCGCCGTGTCGATCAGCGTCTCGCCCTTCTTAACTGAGGAACTCGCCACCGACATGTTCATGACGTCGGCGCCGAGCCGCTTGCCGGCCAGTTCGAACGACGACTGCGTGCGGGTCGAGGCCTCGTAGAACAGGTTGATCTGGGTGCGGCCGCGCAGCGTCGAGGTTTTCTTCTCCGGCTGCCGCGAGATCGCGACGGCCCGGTCCGCCCGGTCGAGCAGCAGCTCGATATCGGCGGGGGAAAGATCGCGGATGCCCAGAAGATGGCGATGAGGGTAGAGCGGCAAGGACGAAGCGTCGGTCATCTCAAGGCGCTGCTATAGGGTGCGGTGTCCCCAGCCGCAAGCACCAGCTTTGGATTGCAGGCTTTCTCCCCGGTATTTTCGTCGTGCGCGCGGCAACGCTTGGGCTATAACCCGCCGAAGGCTTCGGATTCGTAGCTTTCGCAAGATAAGGACAGGGCGTGACCGACGACGTGACGAACCAGCCGCCGCCGCTGACGGGCGGCAACGCCTGGCGGGGCGATCCGTTGCTGATCCAGCTTGCCGAGCGCTTTTCTGAACCGGTGCGCAAGGACCTCGACGGGCTCGGCCGTTTCGTGCTGACGCAGGAAGCGCAGGAACTGGCCCGCCTCGCCAATGTCGAGACGCCGAAGCTCAAAACCCATGATCGCCAGGGCCGGCGCATCGATCTGGTCGAGTACCATCCCGCCTACCACGCCCTGATGCGCCGCTCGGTCGCCAACGGACTGCATTCCTCGGTCTGGGAAAACGGCGACGCCGAGATCGGCCGCCGTCATCAGGTGAGGGCGGCGCGCTTCTACATCACCGCCGAGTTGGAGACCGGGCACCTCTGCCCGATCACCATGACCAGCGCCTCGCTGGCGGCGCTGATGGCAAGCCCAAAACTGTTCCGCGAATGGGCGCCGCGCGTAACGACCCGCAAATACGACCAGAGCCAGAAGCCACCGGTCGAAAAGACCGGGCTCACCCTCGGCATGGGCATGACCGAGAAGCAGGGCGGCACCGATGTGCGCGCCAACGTGACAAGGGCCGAGCGGGCGGGCAGCGGATTCTATCGCCTGACCGGCCACAAATGGTTCATGTCGGCGCCGATGTCCGACGCCTTCCTGGTGCTCGGGCAGGTGCCGGAAGGGCTTTCGTGCTTCCTCGTTCCGCGCATCCTTGGCGACGGCTCCGGCAACGGTTTCCGCTTCCAGCGGCTGAAGGACAAGCTTGGCAATCGCTCCAATGCCTCCTCGGAAGTGGAGTTCGTCAACGCCATCGGCGAGATGGTTGGCGAGCCTGGCGCTGGCATCAAGACGATCATGGACATGGTGACGCTGACCAGGCTTGACTGCGCCGTCGCCTCATCGGCGATCATGCGGGCAGGGGTGGCCGAAGCCGTCCACCACGCCCGCCATCGACAGGTGTTCGGCGCCAATCTGGTTGACCAGCCGCTGATGCAGCGTGTGCTTGCCGATATGGCGCTCGACGTTGCCGCCGCCACCGCGCTGTCGTTTCGTCTGGCGCGCTCTTTCGACGAGGCGGCCAGCGATCGCGGCGAGGCGGCTTTCGCCCGCGCCATGACGCCGGTCGTCAAATACTGGGTCTGCAAGATCGCGCCGCCGCTGCTCTACGAAGCCATGGAATGCCTCGGCGGCAATGGCTATGTCGAAGAGGCGCCGCTCGCCCGCTACTACCGCGAGGCTCCGGTAAATGCGATCTGGGAAGGCTCCGGCAATGTCATGGCGCTTGACGTGCTGCGCGTGCTGGGCCGCGCGCCAGGCCTGTTCGAGGAGGTGCTGGCCGGCATCGACCGCGACCTCGGCGCAGGCGGCCGCGGCACCATTGGCGTGCTCAAGGCTGCCATGCAGGTGGCGGCGACCGACGAGGGCTCGGCGCGCCTGCTCACCGAGCAACTGGCGCTGTCGGCGGCGGCGGCCGAGCTTCGCCGGTTGGGGGCAGGGCGTATCGCAGACGCCTTCGTCGAGACGCGTCTCGCCGGCCAGTGGCGCAACACCTATGGCATGCTCGATTCGCGCCACGACGCCCGCATGATCGTCGACACGCTTTATCCGCCGGTGAACTGAGCGGACCTGTGCGGTCCCTTATCCCGGCCTGTGGATAGGCGTTAACCTTAATGAATGGTTTCCATTGCGGCGGCGGCCCGCAAGGCCCACTGTTCCCGTCGGAGCAAGGATTGGTTAACCATGTCGTTCCTTGCCCTGCAAAGCAGGAACGCCATGCGGCATGTATTGACCTCTTTTCTGGCCTTGCACTGGGCGATCGTTTTCGCCCTGCTGGCCTTTATCTGCATCGACGGCAATCGAGGTGTCGCGGCAGCCCTTGGCGTGCTTGGCCTTGAGGTGGAAAACGGCCGCATCACCGGCCTGGAAAACGCCGCCGTCGTGGCGCCGCTGTCGATCGCGCTGCTGGTTGTGGCGGTGCTGTTCTGCTGGGCCTTCGTCGAAACGCTGCTCAACATAGCGGCAAATCCCGACGCCACGGATGGTGTCGCGCGCATCGCCTTCATTTCCGCCTCCGGCGTGCTGTCGCTGGTTCTGGTCGGCGGCGCGGCGCAAGGCATCGACGGGCTGTTCATGGTCGTCGCCGTCCAACTGACGGCGCTGCTTGCTTCCTA
>NZ_RZOI01000434.1:0-5232 GCF_004022645.1 Mesorhizobium sp. M4A.F.Ca.ET.020.02.1.1
GGCAGGCGTAGTTCCCGTTTCTCCAGTGAAGGCACGGGCGAAGTGGCGCGGGCTCATGGCTGCGCGGTCGGCGAGAACCTCGACCGTCAGCGGCTCGGCGAGATGGTCCCGCATCCACTCAATCAAATCGGCGAAGCGGCCGGTGCGGCCGCCGAGCTCCACCAGCGAGGAAAACTGCGACTGGCCGGACCTGCGCTGGTGGACGACAAGCTGCTGCGCCGTGCGGCGCGCGACATCCTGGCCGAGATCGTCCTCGATGAGGGCGAGCGCGAGGTCGATGCCGGCGGAAATGCCGGCCGAGGTCCAGACATCGCCATCGTGAACGAAGATGCGGTCCGCATCGACGCTGATCCTCGGATAGCGGCGGGCGAAATCGTCCGTGCTTGCCCAATGCGTGGTGGCGCGGCGGCCGTTGAGCAGCCCCGCTTCCGCGAGCAGGTAGGCGCCCGAGCAGACGCTGGCGATCCGCCGCGCGCCGACGCGCTTCAGCCAGGCGGCGATCTGTTCGGCGGCAGCCAGGGAGCGCACGATCTCGCCGCCGGAAATGATGACCGTGTCGAAGCGCCCGTCGCGCAGAGGCGCCGTGGTGAGGCGGACGCCCGACGAGCTTTCGACCTCGCCGCCGCCCGGAGCCAGCATCGCCAGCTCGTAGCTTCCGGGGGCGAAACGCCCGGCGATCTCGAAGGCGGCCGTCGGCCCCGCGGCATCGAGCAACTGGAAGCCCGGGTGGATAACGATCGCGACTGTCCGTTGCATGGCAGTTTTCGCACGATTTATGTCATTTCGGCCAAAGCCTAGCGCCTTTACACTTTCGGTCAACCTCTTCGGTCGAGCAGAGGATCCACCATGCGCTTGCGGACTGTCTTGTGGGGCGGGCTGGGTATCTTTGTGCTTTTCCTGGCTCTCGGCGCGGGATGGCTGTTGTCGCTGCCGCCGACACCCGAAGCCATCGCCGCGCCGGCGATCGGCCGGCAAGAGGCGGACGCCACGATAGCGGCGCTGGGGCCGAAGCGGCAGCGGCCGCTGGTCGCCATCATCGGCATCAATGACGCCACCGAAACCACCGACTATCTGATGCCCTACGGCATCCTGAAGCGCGCCGATGTGGCCGATGTGATGACGGTGGAGCCGGACGCGACGGTGGCGGCGTTCGATGCGCGGCATCCGCAAGGCGCCGACTACGTCATCGTTCCGGCGATGAGCCGCGACGACGATCCTGCGGTGCTTGAATGGATAAGGCGCCAGTCGGCCAAGGGCGCCATCGTCATCGGCATCTGCGCCGGAGCCAAGGTCGTCGGCGCCAGCGGGTTGCTCGACGGCAAGCGGGCGACCACGCATTGGTACTCCGTGGGCGGGCTTCGCGATCGGCATCCCTCGATCCGCTATGTCGCCGACCGGCGCTTCGTGGTCGACCAGGGTGTGGCGACGACGACCGGGATCACTGCGTCGATGCCGATGATGCTGACCCTGATTGAGGCCATTGCCGGCAGGCAGAAGGCCGAAGCCGTCGCGACTGAGCTTGGACTGACCGGCTGGGATGCGCGCCATGCCAGCGCCGCCTTCAAGTTCACGCGCCCCTTCGCGTTGACGGCGATTCGCAGCACGCTTGCCTTCTGGGATCACGAGCAAATGGGTCTGGAACTGACGCCGGGCATGGACGAGGTGTCGCTCGCCCTTGTCGCGGATGCGTGGTCGCGCACCTACCGTTCGCGCGCCGTGACGGTTTCCGGGACGAATGAAGCCATCACGAGCCGCAACGGCATACGCTTCCTGCCCGACCAGGTGGCCGCCTCTTGGCCTTCGGAACGGCGGATCGCCAGCTTCGAGCATCAGCCACCGGTCGAGGCGCTGGACCAGACGCTGCGGAACATCGCCGACCGCTACGGCACCGGCACGAAGGATTTCGTCGCCATGCAGCTCGAATATCCGAAGCAGGGAGCTTCGCAATAAAGGCGCTGGCGCCATGGTCAAAGCCTCGGACTTCGAACAGCCGCCGGCGGCGACGCGGAAGGGCCGTGGCGCTTCGGCCTGGCAAGCCGTGGCCCGTACGGGATGCCGTGTCCTTGCGTGACCAAAAGCCGATGGTTGTGCAAGGTTGTATTTCAGAAACGACTACAGAATTACCTTTTAAGGCGCAGAGATTGTTAATTTTTGCCAAGTAGCATAAGTACGAACGTGAAGCTATCCAGCTAGTTTGGTAGTATTCCCGAGTCGATTATGGATGGCGCACTTCCCTCCGATCTCAGCTGTCGACCAATTCGCGAGGGCGATTGGGATGGCGTGATCGGCTGCCTCCGCAGGGGCTTTCCGATGCGTCGCCGCAGGTACTGGGAACATGCGCTGACCCGTCTGTCGCAACGGCCCGCGATCGACGACTGTCCGCGATACGGTTTCGCCCTGGAGAGTTCCGGCCGGATCGTCGGGGTCGTGCTCACCCTCTATTCCCGCTACCCGGGCCGGGAGGGCGATGAAATCCGCTGCAACATCTCAAGCTGGTCGGTGGATAAGGCATTCCGCCCCTATGCCATGAAGCTGATCTGGCCGGTGCTCAGGCGACGGGATGTGACCTACACCAACATTTCGCCGGCGCCTTCGACGTTGAATGCCAACAAGGCGCTCGGCTTTCGCCTCTTCGCCAGCGGCCAGTTCGCCTTCCTGCCGGCCTTGAGTTCGGCGCAGCCGTCATGCCGCGTGCTCGAGGTCCGCTCCGACCTCGCCGAAATGGCGATGCTGTCGGACAGCGAGAGATCCATCCTCGAGGATCATGCCGCGCTGGGCTGCCTGTCATTCGTCTGCATTCGCGACGGGGCGGCATACCCGCTGGTGCTGATGCCGCGCCGCATCCTGCACGGCCTGATCCCGTGCGCCCAAATCGTTTATTGCCGTTCGCTCGCGGATCTGAGCCGCGGCGCCGGCGCGCTGGGACGCTTTCTCCTGCGACACGGAATCCTGCTCTGCCTAGCCGATGCGAACGGGCCGATCGCAGGCCTGTTCGGCCGCTACTTCGCGAACAAGGGGCTGAAATATTTCAAAGGGCCGAAACCGCCTTCGCCCGGTGACCTGACATTCACCGAACTGGTGATATTCGGCCCCTGAACCAGAGGGCGACGACAGGTCAGCAGCGCCGTCTTTCGTCGGCATTGCCTTTGTGCTCCCGAAAGTTCAGTCCTGCGGCCTGGCCCTTGCCGCCGCTACCTCGCGCCAGTGCGTTCCGAGCGAGACACCGACGAGCAGCAGGCAGAAGCTGAGCGCGAGCGGAGAGTAGAACGCCTCTTCCTGCAGCACGGCATTGGCCGAGATGGTGACGATGCCGACAAAGGCAAACAGGAAATCCGGGTCGCCGGTCTCGATCAGCTGCCGCCGGGCGGCCACGGCGAGCGCCGCCAGGAAGCCGAAGAAGATGAAGCTGCCCACGCCCATCTGGTAGAGCATGACGCCGACGGCGCTCTCGACGGGAACCGAGGCGACGCCCTCGGCCTGGGCGGTCGCCCAGCTGAGATTGAGGCTGGTGCTCGACAAATTGCCGCCAAATCCCAATCCTTGCCCAAGCGGGTTGGCCAGGAAGTCGCGCAAACCGGCGGTCAGGCCAAGCACGTGGTAGTCGCCATGCGTGGCGCCATAGGCGATCGCGGCCGTCGTCCAGGCTGCTGCCAGAGCCAGGGCGACCGCGAGCGTCAGGCGGGCGCGGGGAGGGCGGTAGATGATGCGCATGGCGAGTGCGATGAGCAAAAGGAACGTGGCGCCCTTGGAGCCGATGACCAGAAGCAGCGGTAGGGCGGCGATGGGCAGCAGCCAGCGGCCCCTGAACAGGAGCCAGGCCGAGATGATGCTGAGCGCGTAGGCGTAGCTGATCGAATGGAAATTCGGGCCGCCGATGCGGAAGACACTGGGCAGGATGTCGTTGAAGAACGGCGTGTTGAAGAAGGTCGTCGTCATCACGTCCTGCAGGCCACGGAAAACGAAGCCCGTTTCCTTGAGCGACTTCTCCCAGACGCCGGTCTCGATTTGCCGGGCGATGTTGCGCTGGATGTAGAGGTCGCCATGGAACAGGCTGAGGAAATCCATCGTGAAGGTCAGCTCCACATAGCCGTAGATGACGGCGCCGGCGCCGAGCCAGAACATGCTCTTGCGCAGGTCGACCGGATAGAGGCTGGCGGCGAGAACCGCGATGTGGAAGCAGGCGAGCGGCGTGATCGTGTTGCGGAAATAAACGACCGCATCCTTGGGCTGGCCGTGCACGATCCCCAAAGCAAGATAGAAACAGATCGTCCCGCACAGAACGATGCTCAGCAGCAGCCAGAAGCGCAATTCGGTCAGGGCGCGCACGCGCTGCTGGAACGACGCGGCAAGGAAGATGCAGAAGGCGGTCATCAGGATGACGAAGTTGGTGCCGCGCAGCGCGTCGAACGTATCGTTGTCGGGGATGTAAGGGGTGTACCAGGTCACCACGAGGTTCTGGTAGAGGAAGGCGCAGATGATCAGGACGGGGACGCCCGCGGGCATGGCGTTGGCCACGATCAGCGTCAGCAGGAAGGTCGCCGCGATGCCGAACGGCGTCCAGACGGCAAAGGCCGAAACCGTCAAGGCAACGAGGGTAAGCGACACGCAGACATGCAGCAGCGCGTCGCCGCGCGGCGCCTCAAAGCTCGACGCGTCCAGGCCGACCGGCGGATATGTCCCGGTGACGCTCATTGCCGGTCGGCCTTGACCGTCGCAGGCATCGGCGCCCGGATGTGCTGAGCCTTGTCCATGTCAGTCCTCGCCGTCGCTGCCCAGCAGGGCGGCGATCATCGAGCTGTCGAACCCTTCCGCGCTCTGCCTGTTGGCGATGAAGCCGAAGCCCTGGTCGAGCTCCCAATGGGACCAGCCGATCTGGTTGGCCTCGGCCGCCCTGCGCACGGCGCGAACCCAGCGCGCGCGGCTGTCGGCATCGACGCAGAAATTGAGCACGCCGAACTCGTTCAGCATGACCGGGCAGTGCTGGGCCGCCGACCAGCGGCCGAGCCCGGCGAAGTCCGACGCAATCCGCGCTTCGCCCCACGGCCTCGACAGTTCCTGCTCCAGAAGGGAGGCAGCCTCCTCGTCGCCCGCCGCCTGGAGTTTGGAGACAAGCGCCCGGACCGGCGGCGAGTCCTTCGTCGCAGGAAAGGGCAGGTTGGCGAGACGGGCGAGCGGCGATCGATCCCAGGTCTCGCATTGATGCGTGAAGGCCATAGGCGCGTAGTAGTGGAT
>NZ_RZOI01000435.1:0-5206 GCF_004022645.1 Mesorhizobium sp. M4A.F.Ca.ET.020.02.1.1
GCCAAGGACACGGTGGCGTTTGCCACCGACTGGCCGCTGGTGCTTGCCTGCGGCATCATCGGCGGCGGATGCGGCGCATGACCTTCAGCGCAAGCAGCGAGAACAGCGCGCCGACACCGCCGCTGGAACGCGCTGCAGCCGCTACCGCGCACGCTGGTCGTGGCGGCCGTCTGCGGGCTGGCCGTGGCGGTGATCGGCGTCGCGTCCGGCGGGCTGACCTTCGGCACCGGCTACGCGCAGGCGCGCGGGGCGATCGAAGGCACGCCGCTGCCGGCCCTCTTCTTCGTGGAAAAATTCGCCGCCGGCCTGTTGTCGATGGTGTCGGGCATTCCGGGCGGTCTCTTCGCACCGTCGCTGGCGGTGGGCGCGGGGCTGGGCAGCACCCTCGGCCTGGTCTTCGGCACCGCCACCGGCACGGCGGCGCTGCTCGGCATGGCCGGTTATTTCGCCGGCGTCGTGCAGGCGCCGATGACGGCCTTCGTCATCATCCTCGAAATGACCGGCAACCACGACAATGTCATCGCGCTGATGTGCGCGGCGATGCTGGGCTACGGCACGGCGAGGCTGATCTCCAACGAGCCGCTCTATCATGCGCTGTCGCGCGTCTTCATCGCCGAGGCGATCCGGCGGCGCAGAGCGGAGACGATGCCCGCGCCGGGCTGAGCTATCGTTCTTCCGCTTTCACTTGCGGGAGGCGGACCTCGCTGTTGCGCCAGAGCGCCAGGTCTCCCTGGCTTTCAATGTCGCCGCGCGCGTCGAGAGCTTCCAGTCGCCCGGCGATATCGTCCCAGGAAACCTGGACGCCCGCCTTGCGAAGCGCCTGTTCGGTTTTCGCGAGGACCATGGCCGTCTTCTGCCAGCGGTCCATCACCATTTGCATGATGGCGCGGTCGATCTCGCTGTCCGCCGTCAAGGGGGGCCTCAGCCTACTTGCACTTGGCGATCGAGGCCAGCGCGGCCGAAATGCCCTTCAGCGAGAACACATAGGAGGTGGGGTTGCCGCGACCGGACTTGGCCTGCACCTTCATGTCGGTGCCGGTCTTCATGGCGGCGATCAGCACCGGTTCTTCCGCCGCGTTCTCGACCCAGGCCGACTTGCCGCGCGTGAACATCGAGAAGGTCTTCTTGTCGATGGTGACGGTGGCCTTGGAGCCTTCCTGGAAATTGTAGCCGGCGATGAATTGCGGCTCGTAGGACACCTGCTGGCCCGGCCGCTGGCTGACGAAGAAGAACATGTCGCCGTGGTCGAGCGTCGCCGGCTGCTTGTCGGTCGGCACGGTGAGCACGTAGCAGACCTTGCCGCCGGATGCCTGGTAGCTGTAGGTGCCCCAGGCATTGTGCTGGCCGATCTTGGTCGCCGACTGTGCCAGCGCCGGCGCCGCCAGGGCCACCAGGACCAGGCTGGAAACTGTAGCAATCAATCCGCGCATCGTTTTTCCCGTATTCCAAATGGTGCGGCGGCAGGCCGCTGCGGCGTCCTGCCCGTCGCTTCATTTTGATTTAATCAGGGTTACCAAACGGTGAATTGTCCTCAAGAAAAGGACCCTCACCCCAGGAAACCGCCGCCATTCCCGCGCCGCCGCTCGAAAGCGGCCGGCGCGTTGTCCCTGCGCCGACTTGGAGGCCACGAAAACGGCAAGAGTTTGACTTTTCAAACAAGCGCTTGCGCCGGTTCCGGATCAGCTCTTGTCGGCGATCGCGTCCCTGGCGGCTTGCCTGTGCGCGGGCGTGATGTGGGCGCTAACGGCGGTAATCGCGGCTGTCAGCACGGCGATGTCGTCGGTGAAGCCGAGGCCGAAGATGACATCGGGGATGAAATCGATCGGCAGCACGAAATAGCCGAGCGCCGCCAGCAGGATACCCTTGGCGCGCAGTGGCGTATCCTTGTCCATGGCGCAGTAATAGGCGGCGACCACCTCTTCCATGAACGGGATCTGGCGGGCGGCCTTCTTGGCCGTGCGCCAGAATTTTTCGCGCACCTCGCTCTCGCCGGCGAGCTTGTCGCCAAAGCCGAAGAAATCAAAACCGGGTTGCCGCGCACCCAACCAAGCGCGCGGCGCCGGGGGAAAATGTGGTGAAAGCGCCGCCCCATCACAAGAGTTCAGCCGCCGAAATAGCGGTTCATCTTCTTTGCCAGTTCGATGTCGAGCGCCGTGACACCGCCTGCGTCATGGGTGTTCAGCGTCACATCCACGGTCTTGTAGACATTCGACCAGTCGGGGTGATGGTCCATCTTCTCCGCCGCCAGCGCGACGCGGGTCATGAAGGCGAAGGCTTCGGAAAAGTTCTTGAAGACGAAGCTGCGTTTTATAGAAGCGCCGTCCTCGGCCAGCAACCAGCCGCGGAGTTCCGCCAGCGCGGCAAGGATGGCGTCCTTGCCCAGTTTTTCTCTCGTCATGTCTGTTTCCCGTGCTATTTCGAATTTTGACCCTCACCATAATGCATGTCGCCCAAAAGTGCGCCGCGGTTTTGGGACAATGACATGCACAAAAACGGCGCCGGATCGATGAGCGCGAAGCCCATAACATCCATCCTGTTCGTCTGCCTCGGCAATATATGCCGCTCGCCTCTCGCCGAAGGCGTGTTGCGCGCCGTGCTGGCCGAGCGCGGGCTGGGCCGAACCGTCATGCTCGATTCGGCCGCGACCAGCGGCTGGGAGGTCGGCTCCGCTCCCGATCCGCGTTCGATTTCGATCGCGGCGCATCATGGCATCGACATTTCCGGGCAAAGGGCACGCAGGGTGGCGCCGGAGGATTTTGCCCGCTTCGACGTGATCCTCGGCATGGACCGGGCGAACGTCCGCGACCTCAAGGCAATCGCGCCGGCCGCGATGCGCGAGCGCATCCACCTGTTCCTGGAGTTTGCCGACGCCGGCGCGGGCGAGGTGCCGGACCCTTATTATGACGGGCCGGACGCGTTCGCCGAGGTCTATCGCATGATCCGCGAGGCGTCGGAGGCGCTGGCCAATCGACTGGCCGCGCGCGTGTCAGCGCCCGAGAGCGGCCAGGCTTCCTCGACGATATAGGGACCGCCGCCGACTGAATCTCGTGACGACATCAAAACGAAGCGGCCGACGCGGAAGGGCAGCGCCGAGAAATTACCGCGCGCCGAAAGATATTGCGCCACGTCGAGTGGGCTCGAATTGCGCAACCGTGCCAGCGTCACATGCGGCATGAACTTGCGCGGATCGGCCGGCAGGCCGAGCCGCTGGCAGATGCGGTCGATCTCGCCCTGCAGGGCAGTCAGATCCGGCGAGGCGGCGACGCCGGCCCACACCGCGTGCGGCTTCTTCTGGCCGAAGGCACCGACACCGGAGAGCGTCAGCGGGAAGGACGGGCGGTGGACGCGGTCGAGCGCGTTGGCGATCTCGTCGGCGACATGGCCCTCGACATCGCCGATGAAGCGCAGCGTCAGATGGTAGTTTTCGACATCGATCCAGCGGGCTCCGGGCAGGCCGCCCCGGAGCAGGGACAGCGAAAGAGCGGCGTCACGAGGAATTTCGAGGGCGGTGAAAAGACGCGGCATGGCAAGCCTCCTGTCCTCGAATCGAAACTCACGCCCCTAGCGAATCATCGATATCCAAGCGGGGCAAGCGGTTTGTTGACCTCGCGGTTTCCCCAACGGCAAGCGTGACTTTCCTGCCTCACGACCCGCCGCCACCCGCGGCAATCGACTTTTCCACCGTCGGCAGTATGCCTTCGACCATCCTGTCGACGCCGCTGGCGTTGGGGTGCAGGCCGTCTTCGAGCTGCAGGGCGGGCACGCCGGCGACGCCGTCAAGGAAGAACGGATAGAGCGGAACGCCGTATTTTTCGGCGAGCTTCGGATAGATGGAGTCGAAGGCATTCTGGTAGTCGGTGCCGAGATTGGGGGCGGCGCGCATGCCGGCCAGGAGCACGGCGATCTTGCGCGCCTTGAGTTTTGCCAGCATCTCGTCGAGGTTCTTCTCAGGAATTGCGGGCGCGACGCCGCGCAGCATGTCGTTGGCGCCGAGCTCGAGGATGACGAGCCGCGTGCCGTCCGGCACCGACCAGTCGAGCCGCGCCAGGCCGCCGCTCGACGTGTCGCCGGAAACACCGGCATTGGCGACGCTGACGTCAAGACCCTTGGCGCGAAGCGCCGCCTGCAGCCTGTCGGTGAAACCTTCGCCTGGCCCGAGGTTGAACCCCGCCATCAGGCTGTCGCCGAAACCGACGATCCTGAAGGTCTCGGCGCCTGCCGCCGACATGGCGCCGCCGATCGTTACGAAAACAACGAAGGCTGCTGCAAGAGTGTGTTTGAAAGCCATGCGGCAGGCCCCATATGAGCGGAAATGGTCTTCAGGCGAAGCCGGGTTCCTCGTTGAGCATCGGATTCCCCCGGTCTCCACTTTGGCTCCGATGCTTAGCCCTCATCTATCCATATAGGACGCTTTCATTGTGACAGAAGCCGTCATCGTGCTGAAAGACGTATCGCTGACGCTCGGTGAAGGCGCGTCCTCCGTGCATGTGCTGAAGGGCGTCAGCCTCGATGTCGCCGCCGGCGAGGCGACCGGCATCGTCGGCCCATCGGGCTCCGGCAAGTCGACGCTGCTGATGGTCCTGGCCGGCCTGGAAAGGGTCGATTCGGGAACGGTCCGAATCGCCGGCGAATTGCTCGATGGCAAAAGCGAGGATCAGATTGCATCGTTTCGGGGACGAAACATCGGCATCGTCTTCCAGTCCTTCCACCTCATCCCCAACATGACGGCCCTCGAGAACGTCGCCGTGCCCCTAGAGCTCGCCGGCCATGCCGACCCGTTCAGCGTCGCCGCGCACGAGCTGGCGGCGGTCGGCCTCAGCGACCGCGTGACCCATTATCCCGGCGAACTGTCGGGCGGCGAGCAGCAGCGCGTTGCGATTGCCCGCGCGCTGGCGCCCTCGCCGCGCATCCTGATCGCCGACGAGCCGACCGGCAATCTCGACCAGGCGACGGGACGGCAGATCGCCGACCTTCTGTTCGCGAAGGCTGCCGAGCGCGGCATGACGCTGGTGCTGGTCACGCATGATCCGGCACTCGCGGCGCGCTGTTCGCGCCAGGTGTCGATGCACTCGGGACGGATCGAGGACGCGCCGAAACCGTTGAAGGTTTCGGCCTGATGCCCCTGTCGCGGACGTTGAAGCTCGCGGTCCGCTTCTCGCTGCGCGAGATGCGCGGAGGCCTGTCCGGCTTCCTCATCTTCCTCGCC
>NZ_RZOI01000436.1:0-5218 GCF_004022645.1 Mesorhizobium sp. M4A.F.Ca.ET.020.02.1.1
CTTCGACGGACTGTCGAAAACCTTCTTCTGGCTCGGCCTGTTCGGCGTCAATCCGCTGGAGTTTCCCGGTCGCACCGCGCTGATCGGCATCGGCAGCTTCGGCCTTGTCTTGACTTTCGTCCTGCTGGCAGCAGTGTTTGTGCTTGCCGTCCATATCGGCCAGCGCCTTGCCGGCAGCGGCCATTCGCTGCGCCAAGCTGCCGGCCTGCTGGTCTGGTCGATCGTGCCGATCGCGCTCGCCTACCATTTCGCCCACTACCTGACGGCGCTGCTGGTCGATGGCCAATATGCGCTGGCTGCTATGTCCGATCCGTTCGCGCTCGGCTGGAATCTGTTCGGTACCGCCGGCATGGAGGTCGAGGCCGGCGTGATCGCCGGCGCCGACTCGGCCTGGTGGCTCTGGAATCTCGAGGCCGGCGTCATCATCCTTGGCCATGTGCTGGCCGTCCTCGTCGCCCATGGCCTGGCCTGGCGGCTGCATCCGGTCGCGGCGCGCGCGGCGCTCAGCCAGCTACCGCTTACCGTGCTGATGATTGCCTATACGGTCTTTGGCCTTTGGCTGCTTGCCACGCCGACCGCCGGGTAAAAAAGGCGGCCTCAAGTGCCGACCGGGAAGTTCGCTTGCCAGGTCGAGGCTTTGGTGATTTAGTTTGTACACATGCAATTTTTGCCTCGTTACAGCCATTGGTCAAAACTCAAAAAACAGGGGAACTGCCGTGTCTGACAAGAATGGGTTTTTCGATCTTTCCAAGACCA
This sequence comes from Mesorhizobium sp. M4A.F.Ca.ET.020.02.1.1, assembly GCF_004022645.1. Lineage (NCBI taxonomy): Bacteria > Pseudomonadati > Pseudomonadota > Alphaproteobacteria > Hyphomicrobiales > Phyllobacteriaceae > Mesorhizobium > Mesorhizobium sp. M4A.F.Ca.ET.020.02.1.1. The sequence continues at coordinate 757 of NZ_RZOI01000436.1, forward strand.
CTCTTTCGCGCCGCACTGCGCTGAAGGGCCTCGCCGCCGGCGCCGGCCTCGCCGTCGCGCCGGGCTTCGTCCGCTACAGCCAGGCGCAGAGCTCGGCGCCGATCAAGATCGGCTTCCAATCGCACCGCACTGGCATCGGCGCCGCCTATGGCCGCTGGTACGAGAAGACGAGCGCCGCCGCGGTCAAGGCGATCAACGATGCCGGCGGCATCAATGGCCGCCAGGTCGAACTGGTCATCGAGGATGACGGCACCGATCCCGCCCGCGGCGCCGAAGTGGTCGGCAAGTTCGCCACCCAGCACAAGACCGACATCGTCTTCGGCACCCTGTTCTCGCATGTCGTGATCGGTTCGGCGCCGGCCGCCGGCGAAAACAAGATCCCCTATTTCGTCGTCAGCGAAGGCCACCACGTCGCCTCGACCAAGCTCAACCGCTATGTCTTCCAGCCCGGCATCACCGATGTGAAGAGCCAGATCCAGTCGATGGCGCCGTGGATCGCCGCCAATGCCGGCAAGAAGGTGACGCAGATCTTCCCCGACTTCGCCTTCGGCTACGACCATCGCGACTATCTGCCGCCGGCGCTGAAGGCACAGGGCGCCGACGTCATCGCCCAGATCGCCATTCCGCCGACGGAGTCGTCATTCACCAAGTACTTCCCGCAGATTCCGGCCGAGACCGAGGTGATCTACCATGTCATGGTCGGCCCGGCCGTGCTCACCTTCGTCAAGGAGCTCGGCGAGTTCTACGGCTCGTCGCGGCCGCAGCTGTTCGGCTTCATGGATTCGCTCGAGGCCACCGACATCAACAGCCCCGGCCTCGAATTCCTCGACGGTAGCCATTTCTGGGAAGGTTCGCCGCGCTATGCGCAAGCCGACGATTCCGCCGCCCAGAAGGCCTATCGCGCCGCTGTCGGCATCGACGACAATGGCGCCGCCGTCGGCGATCCCAAGGACGTCTCCACCGCCTCGCACATGTTCGGCTGCTGGGAAACGCTCTATGTCGTCAAGAAGGCGATGGAGGATGCCGGCTACAAAGGGCCTGAGGATCGCGCCAAGCTGGTCGAGGCGACCGAGGCGCTGAAGGAGTTCGCTGAAGGGCCGGAGCATCCGCAGGGCCCGAAGACCTTCAATGGCAAGATCCACCAGTGCTTCGGTATCCAGAACATCTCCAAGGTCGAGAGTGGCAAGCTCAAGGTCGTCCACAAGACCAAGATCGAGGACGGCCTCTACGAGCCGGAAGGGGATTACACGACGCAGGCGCTGTGAACTTAGCTCCAGCAGCGTGAGCGCCAAGCCATCCCCCTCTGTCCTGCCGGACATCTCCCCCTCAAGCGGGGAGATCGGATTTCACGGCGGGTTTCGCCAATTACCAACGATGGTAGAAAAGCGCCGTCGCAGGTCCTGCCAATCTCCCCGCTTGAGGGGGAGATGCCCGGCAGGGCAGAGGGGGGCGCCTCGCGCATCCGCTGGCAAATAACCAATGCACTTCGGACCCCATCTCCTCCTCGCCGCCCTCGAAGGCCTCGTCACCTCGGCCGTGCTGGCGCTGACGGCGCTTGGCCTGTCGCTGGTGTTCGGCGTCATGCGCGTAGTCAATGTCGCCCATGGCGAGTTCTTCATGCTGGGCGCGGTACTGGCCTGGGCGATTTCGACGGCGATATCGGGCCATCCTGCGCTCGGCTTCGTCGCCGCGCTGGTCATCGCGCCGCTCATCGTCGGCGCGGTTGCGCTGGTCGCCGAGCGGCTGGTGCTGCGCCGGCTCAATTACAATCCGGAAGCCACCATCGTCGCCACGATCGGTATGCTCTACATCATCCAGCAGCTGGCGCTGACCTTCTACGGCCCGGAGGCGCGCCCGGTCGAGCCGCCCTTCAGCTACCGCATCCTGCTGCCCTGGTTCGGCTATTCCGGCTACAAGCTGTCGGTGGTCGCGGCCTCCGCGCTGCTGCTCGTCGCCACCTGGCTGGTGCTGACTCGGACCAAGGTTGGGCTGCTGATGCGCGCCACCCAGTATGACAGCGAGACCGCGCAGGCCTTCGGCATTCCGGTCGACCGCGTCTATTGCGGCGTCTTCGCGCTCGGCGCCATGCTTGCGGCAATAGCCGCGGTGCTGATCGTGCCGATCAGCCAGGCGCATTATCTGATGGGGCAGGATCCGCTGCTGCTCTCCTTCATCGTCGTCATCATCGGCGGCCTCGGCTCGCTGCGCGGCACCCTCGTCGCCGCCGTGCTGATCGGCCTGTCGGATGGCATCATCTCGATGTTCTTCTCGCCGACGCTGGCCAAGATCATCGCCACGCTTGTCGTTGCCATGGTGCTGGTGTTCCGGCCGCAAGGCCTGTTCGGGACGGCGTCGCGATGACGGAAGCTTCGCCGGCAAAGGCCTATGCGCTGCATCTCGGCGTCACCGCCCTGCTCTTCGCGCTGAGCTTCGTCCTGCCGGACTATCACCACGGCCTCATCGCCCGCATCATGGTGCTGGCGGTCTTCGCTATGGGCTACAATCTGCTGTTCGGCTATGTCGGCCTGCTCAGCCTCGGCCATGCCATGTTCTTCGCCGCCGGCCTCTACGGCGCGGGCTTAAGCGTCTATCATCTCGGCTGGAGCGTGCCGGCCGCCTTCCTGGCCGGCATCGTCTGCGGCGCGCTGCTGGCCCTGGTCATCGGCGTGCTGGCACTGCGCACGTCCGGCGTCGCCTTCATGATCGTCACCATGATGTTCGCGCAGGTGTTTTCGCTGCTCATCCTCTATTTCGCCGTCTGGACCGGCGGCGACCAGGGCCTAGTCGTTCAGCAAGCGGCGCGGGTGCTGACCCTGGGCGGCACGACGCTCGACCTCACCAACCCGACCGTGCGCTACATGAGCGCGCTGGCCCTGTTCTCCATCGTCCTGCTGGCGACGCTTGCCGTCATCCGCTCCCGCTATGGCCGCGTGCTGGTCGCCGTCCGCGAGAACGAGGAACGGACGAAAATGCTCGGCTACGACACCTTCTCCAACAAGCTCGCCGCCGTCGTCGTCTCCGGCACCATCTGCGCGGCCTCGGGCGCCGCCTATGCGCTTCTGTTCGGCTATGTCGGCTCCAGCTTCGCCTCGGTGCAGTATTCCATCCTGCCGCTGCTCTGGGTGCTGCTCGGCGGCGCCGCCACCGCGCTTGGCCCCCTCATCGGCACGCTGTTCATGTACTATGTCACCGACATCACCAGCGGCTTCATCTCGGCCTATCTGCTGATCGTCGGCGTCGCGCTCATCCTGCTGGTGCTGTTCTTCCCGAAGGGGATCATGGGCAGCATCCGCCAGCGCTGGCTCGGGTGGCTGCCATGATGCCGCTTCTGACAACCAAGGGCCTGTCCCGCAATTTCGGTGGCCTGCGCGCCGTCGACAATGTCGACTTCGCGCTGATGCCGGGCGAGATCCGCGCCGTCATCGGTCCCAACGGCGCCGGCAAGACTACCTTCGTCAGCCTGGTCAGCGGCCGCATCCCTCCTTCATCCGGGATGATCGTCTTTGATGGCGCCGATATCACCAGCCTGCCGGCCTACAGACGGGTTCGCCTCGGCGTCGCCTACACCTTCCAGATTACCAGCGTCTTCGCCAATCTCTCCGCCTACGACAATGTCGCTTTGCCGGTGCAGCGTACGCTGACCGACGGACGTTCCAAGGGCGCGGTCAGGGCCGGCGTGATGGCCGCGCTCGAGCGCACCGGCCTTGCCGGTCGCGCCCATATGCCGGCGGGCCAGCTATCCTATGGCCACCAGCGGCTGCTCGAAGTGGCGATGGGTCTGGCGCTGAAGCCGCGCCTCTTGATCCTCGACGAACCGACGCAAGGGTTGGCCGACAGCGAGATCGACAATTTCATCGAGCTCGTGCGCGAGATCGCCAAAAGCGCCACCGTGCTCCTGATCGAGCACAACATGCCGGTCGTCATGCAGCTCGCCGACCGCATCACCGTCTTCAACGCCGGTCGTATCCTCGCCGAAGGCACGCCGGAACAGGTGCGCGGGAATCGCCAGGTGCAGGACGCCTATCTCGGGGCCGGCCATGACTGAGGCAGGCTCCAAGGCGCTGGCCATCTCCGGGCTCGACTGCTTCTACGGCGAGGTCCAGGTCCTCTACGGGCTCGACCTTGTTCTCAACAAGGGCGAGGTGCTTTGCCTGTTCGGCCGCAACGGCGCCGGCAAGACGACCACGCTGAAGGCGATCATGGGCCTGGTTCCGGCGGCGGCCGGCTCGATCAGACTGGACGGCACGGAGCTCACCGGCCTGGCGGCGCACGACGTGCCGAAGGCCGGCGTCGCCTATGTGCCGCAGGGCAGGCGATTGTTCGCCGAGATGACGGTGACGGAAAACATCGAAATCGGCCTGATGACGCGCGGCAAGGGCAAGGCCGTGCGGGAAAATGTCCTCGACCTTTTTCCATTGCTGCGCCAGCGTCTCAGGCAGCGCTCCGGCACGCTGTCCGGCGG
>NZ_RZOI01000437.1:0-5210 GCF_004022645.1 Mesorhizobium sp. M4A.F.Ca.ET.020.02.1.1
AGCGTGCGCATGACCTCTTCGGCCGGCGTCAGCCTGTCCCAGACGTGAAGCAGGTAGAGGTCGATATAGTCCGTGCCGAGCCGCCTGAGCGAGGCCTCCACCGCGCGCATGATGTTCTTGCGGCCATTGCCGCCGCTGTTCGGATTGCCGGGCTCGGTGTTCATGGTGAACTTGGTGGCGATCACTGCCTTGTCGCGCAGCCCGCGCTCGGCGACGAATTCGCCGAGCCAGGTCTCGCTCGTGCCATTGGTGTAGAGGTCGGCGGTATCGAAGAAATTGCCGCCTGCCTCGACATAGGCGTCGAACATCGAGCGGGCGGTTTCCCGGTCGGCTCCCCAGCCCCATTCCGTGCCGAAGGTCATCGTGCCGAGCGCGATGCGGCTTACCCGAAGGCCGCTGTTGCCGAGGGTGTAGTAATTCATCGTCATGATGTAGTTCCGATTCTGATAGGGATTGATGCCGCCATTCAGCGGCCGGGAGTGGTCTTGACCCACGCGTTGCCGCGCTCATGCGTCATGCGGAACGTGAAGCCATCCACTTTCCAGCCGGCTTGCGTGCGGGTCAGGCGGTGCTCGTAGGTGCCCCAGACTTCCCAGAGCGGGTCGCCATTGCCTTCCATCCGATTCCAGGCGTAGCCATTCGACGACACGGTGGCGCGGTCGCCGTCGATCACCACCTGGTGGTTGGTGCGCAGGTGCAGGCTCGTCTTGCTCCCCTTGAGGTTCGCCGACCATGTGCCGATCAGCTCGTCCGAGGCGATGGTGGCCGGCGGCCGTCCGGAGAGGCTGCTGAAATCCACAGTGACCCGATCCGCGAAATAGCTACGGGCAAGCGGCCAGTCCTGCGCGTCGACGGCGCGGTCGATCGAGTCGGCGATGCGGATCACGGCGCGCTCATTGGCGTGCGCGTGCCAGTCCGACGGTTCCGCTCCGCCGGCATCGACCGGTGCCAATGCCATGCCCGCTGCGAAAGTGACGTGCTTCAACGCTTTCATCTCGTCTTCTCCTTCTGCATCGGCCCGCCGCCGGTGGCGCTGGCGACAATGTGTGCAAGTATGCGGCAGACGATAAGATTGCATTGTTCGCAATGACTATGCGATACCGCTCATCAATGGATCGCGATCTGCTCAGCCACCTGCCTGTCGTCGTCGCCGTCGCACGGCGCGGCGGCTTCGCGCTCGCCGCGGCCGAGCTCGGCATGAGCCCGTCGGCGGTCAGCCACGCTGTGCGTCTGGTCGAGGAGCGGATCGGTCAGCCGCTGTTCGCGCGCACGACGCGCAGCGTCTCGCTGACCGAAGCCGGCAAGGCATTGATCGAGACCGCAGCCCCTGCCCTGCAGGACATCGCCGAACGCATGGACCGCATCCGCGGCATCGGCGGCCGCCCGGCGGGGCTGCTCAGGATCAACGTCTCCCATATCGCCATCCCGCTGGCGGTGACCCCCGTGGTGGCGGCGATGGCGGAGCGCTATCCGGACGTGACCGTCGAGCTGTTTGCCGATCAGGGCCTCGTCGATATCGTGGGAGAAGGTTTCGACGCCGGCATCAGGCTGGGCGAGATGATCGCACAGGATATGGTGGCGGTCCGGCTGACGCCGCCATTCAGTGTCGTGATGGCTGCTTCGCCGACCTATGTCGGGCGGCGCGGCCGTCCCACCGCCATCGCCGATCTCGCCGGCCACAATTGCATCGGCTACCGCCTCGTGCGCAGTGGCGCGCTCTACCGCTGGGACCTGAGCGAGGACGGCAATGACGTCTCTGTGGAAACGAATGGCACGGCAATCGTCACCGATTCGCTCGCCGCGATCGACCTCGCGCTTGCCGGGGTTGGCATCATCTATGTCTTTGAGCCGCTGGTGCGCGCCCACATCGCCGCCGGTCGCCTCGTGCAGATCCTGCCGCAGTCGGCGATCGAGGAACCCGGCCTGTTCCTCTATTTCCCGCGCCGGGCGTCGATGGCGCCGAAGCTCCGGGCCTTCATCGACACCGCGCAAGAAATCGGCCGGGCATCCTCGCGGACGCCCGGCCGTGCTGCCTGAGCTCTGTAGCCCTACTTGTGCTTCGGGCTATTTCTTGACCGCCGCCGCGACTTCCGCGGCGAAATCGGTCTCTTCCTTCTCGATGCCTTCGCCGAGCGCGTAACGCACATAGCCGGTGATCTTTGCAGGAGCGCCGATTTCCTTCTCGGCATCCTTCAGCGCCTTCTCGACGGTGATGTCGGGATTGAGCACGAAAGCCTGCTTCAGCAGAACGACCTCTTCATAGAACTTGCGCAGGCGGCCCTCGACCATCTTTTCGATGATCGCCTCCGGCTTGCCGGACTGGCGCGCCTGGTCGGAGAAGATCGCCTTCTCGCGTTCGACCAGCGCCGGATCGACTTCCTCGGCGGTCAGCGCAACCGGGTTGGAATTCGCAACATGCATGGCGACATGGCGACCAAAGGCATTTGCGGCCTCTGCATTACCGGTGGTCTCGATGGCAACCAGCACGCCGAGCTTGCCGAGGCCGTCGGCGACCTTGTTATGCACATAGTTCGCCACCACGCCGTGCGCGACAGAGAGCTTGGTCGAACGACGGAAGCCCATGTTTTCGCCGATGGTGCCGACCGCATCCTTGATCGTCTCGGTGACCGACTTGTCCGAGCCCGTGTACTTGGCGGCCGCCACAGCTTCGGTCGCGCCATAGGCCAGCGCCACCTTGGCGACGTTGGCGACGATCTCCTGGAACGCGGCATTGCGGGCGACGAAGTCGGTCTCGGAATTGACCTCGACAATGGCAGCCTCGCGCAGGCCGGCATCAACGCCGATAAGGCCCTCGGCAGCGGTGCGGCCAGCCTTCTTGTCGGCCTTGGAGATGCCCTTCTTGCGCAGCCAGTCGACGGCCTCTTCCATGTTGCCGTTGGTCTCGTTCAACGCCGCCTTGCAGTCCATCATGCCCGCGCCGGTCAAGTCGCGGAGTTCTTTGACCTGTGCAGCCGTAATGCTCATTGTCGCCTCTTTGTTTCAAATGCGCCGACGCACCATCGATTCTCGATGATGCGCCCGGCGACAGCGCTTAGCGCGCCAAGATATTGGAAAGATGAAGGCCGGAACCGGCCTTCGCTATTATGCTTCCGGGGTCTCGGCCGCCGGGGCATCGAGCGCCGGCTCGACCGGAGCCTCGACCGAGGCGCCGATGTCGACGCCGAGCGCGCCCTGCTGGCGAGCGATGCCGTCGATCGCAGCCTTGGCGATCAGGTCGCAGTAGAGCTGGATGGCGCGAGCCGCGTCGTCATTGCCGGGGATGGGGAAGTCGATCTTGTCCGGGTCGCAGTTCGAATCGATGATGGCGACGACCGGAATGCCGAGGCGCTTGGCCTCGAGGATGGCGATCGCTTCCTTGTTGGTATCGATGACGAACATCAGGTCCGGCGTCGAGCCCATGTCCTTGATGCCGCCCAGCGCCTTGTCGAGCTTCTCGCGCTCGCGGTCGAGGTTGAGGCGCTCCTTCTTGGTCAGGCCCTGTGCCTCGCCGGCCAGCAGTTCGTCGAGCCTGCGCAGGCGCTGGATCGAGTTCGAGATCGTCTTCCAGTTGGTCAGCATGCCGCCGAGCCAACGCGAGTTGACGTAATACTGGGCCGAGCGCTGCGCGGCGTCAGCGACGATTTCGGACGCCTGGCGCTTGGTGCCGACGAACAGCACGCGGCCGCCCTTGGCGACGGTGTCCGACACCTGCTTGAGCGCCTGGTGCAGCAGCGGCACCGTCTGCGACAGGTCGATGATGTGGATGTTGTTGCGGGCGCCGTAGATGTAGGGCGCCATCTTCGGGTTCCAGCGGTGGGTCTGGTGGCCGAAGTGAATGCCAGCTTCCAAAAGCTGGCGCATGCTGAAATCAGGCAGAGCCATTCTTAGTTCCTTTCCGGTTGGCCTCCACGGACACAGGCATTTTCGGACCGAGGTCCTTGAACGCCACCGGAGGTTTCAGCCGGATTTCTCCCGGGCAGACACCAAAGTCCGTGTGTGGAATGAACGCGCATATAGAGGGGATGCGCGACAAACGCAAGCGCCCCTGCTCCTTGCCGATCAGCGTGCGACGATCAGCGCACCGGTGCCGATCATGGCGCCGCCGGCAAACCTGTTCATCAGGCGCATGCGCCCCGGCGTCCTGAACCAGCCGGAGGCCCGCCCGGCGAGCGCCGCGTAGACGCCCATGGTGCCAATGTTGACGCTGATGACGACCGCTATCACCAGCAGCCCATCGGCGAAGGTCATGGTGTCGAGATCGAGGATCAGCGGCATGATCGAGGCGTGGAACAGGATTGCCTTGGGATTGCCGAGCGCTATGGAGGCGCCGAGGAAAAACGAGCGTGAGAGCCTCGCCTGGGATGCCTGCGCCGTATCCGCACGGGCGTTGGCCGAGCGCCACATCCGGATGCCGAGGAACACCAGATAGGCAGCGCCCGCATATTTCAGGGCGAGGAACACCCATTCGAAAGTCTGTGCCAGCGCCACCAGGCCGAGCAGCGCCAGGATCACCAGCACCGCATCGCCGAAGGCAATGCCGACACCGGCCATGAAGGCGCGGACGAAGCCACGCGAGACGCCGTTGGTGATGACCGCGAACATTGCCGGGCCGGGCGTAGCGGCGGCAAGCGTGATCGCGGCGCAGTAAGCCAGAAATGCCGTGAGCGTCATGGCCTTATCTTCCCGTTAGGAACCCGCACACGGCGGAAGATCGCAACAATCTCCTCGCGGCTGCACTCGATCGCGCCCAGCCGCACCGCCCGGTCGCGCTCGAAGCCGGTTATGTCATAATGCGGCGCCGATGTCTTGGGCGGCCCCTGGTAGGACGAGCGCTTGAGGCCGAGTTCGGTGGCAAAGCGATGCAGTTCATCGGTGTCGTCGGCCATCAAATGGCACCAGCGGTGGCCGGCCCATTTCCAGATCGCCGCATCGACATAGATCGCCATCAGGCCTGCCGCTCCCCTCTTCAGCGCCGACGGCCCTGCGAGACGATTTGCCTTTGGACTATTTCGATGCAGGACAGGGTTTCGCCTGGTCGAACAGCGACAGGTTGACCAGCTTGCCGGTCATCGAGAAGTCGCCATAGTCCATGACGAGATCGCGGGTGATGCCGTTTTCGTGCAGCTTGAAGCTGATCCGGTACTCCGGGACCTCCTCGCCGCTCTTGTCGGTGTCGTCGAAATAGGCGATGTCGACCGGCCAGTATTTGT
>NZ_RZOI01000438.1:0-5201 GCF_004022645.1 Mesorhizobium sp. M4A.F.Ca.ET.020.02.1.1
GCTGCAGAGCGGCGATGGAGCAGCGGCGGGAAGATCGAGCGAGGCGCGTTGAGGGCCAGCATCAGATTCTCCTCGATCGTGTGGCTTTCGAAGACGGTGGGCTTCTGGAATTTCCGGCCGATGCCCATCATGGCGATCTCGGCCTCGTCGTGCCGGGTGAGATCGACCTGACCGTCGAAAAAGACCTCGCCTTCGTCCGGCCGCGTCTTGCCGGTGACAATGTCCATCATCGTCGTCTTGCCGGCGCCGTTGGGGCCGATGATCGCCCGCATCTCGCCCTTGTCGAGCACCAGCGACAGATTGTTGATGGCGCGGAAACCGTCGAAGGAGACCGAGACGCCATCGAGATAGAGGATTGTGTTCGACTTCGACATCGCTCTACTCCGCCGGCTGCGGTTCAGGGTTGGCGGCGGACCAGGCACCGGGCGTCCTCGCCGCCGAGCGCACGATCTTCGGCTGCGGCTCTTGCGGATCGCTGCCGGAATCCGCCGCGAGCGAGGCTGTGCGCAACGCCCTGGCCTTGCTGCGCCAGCTGTCCCACATGCCGACGATGCCCCTGGGCAGCAACAAGGTTACGGCCACGAACAGGCCGCCCAGCGCGAACAGCCAGAATTCCGGCAGCACGCCGGTGAACCAGGATTTTCCAGCATTGACGAGCAGTGCGCCGACGATCGGGCCGACAATGGTGCCACGCCCCCCGACGGCCGCCCAGATCACCACCTCGATCGAGTTGGACGGCTCGAACTCGCCGGGATTGATGATGCCGACTTGCGGCACGTAAAGCGCGCCGGCGATGCCGGCCAAGATCGCCGAAACGGTGAAGGCGAACAGCTTGACGTTCTCGGCGCGCCAGCCAAGGAAGCGGGTGCGGCTTTCGGCGTCGCGCACCGCCATCAGGAGCTTGCCGTACTTCGAGCGCACGATCGCCGAGGTCAGGAGAACGGCAAGCGCCAGGGTCACGGCACTGGCTGCGAACAGCGCCGAGCGCGTTGCGTCGGCCTGCACGTTGAATCCGAGAATGTCCTTGAAGTCGGTCAGGCCGTTGTTGCCGCCGAAACCCATGTCGTTGCGGAAGAAGGCGAGCAGCAGCGCATAGGTCATCGCCTGGGTGATGATCGACAGATAGACGCCGGTGACGCGGCTGCGGAAGGCGAACCAGCCGAAGACGAAGGCGAGCAGGCCTGGCACGGCCAGCACCATCGTTGCTGCGAACCAGAAATGGTCGAAACCGTACCAGAACCACGGCAGTTCCTTGTAGTTCAGGAACACCATGAAGTCCGGCAGGATAGGATTGCCGTAGACGCCGCGCGAGCCGATCTGGCGCATCAGGTACATGCCCATCGCATAGCCGCCGAGCGCGAAGAAGGCGCCGTGACCGAGCGAGAGGATGCCGCAATAGCCCCAGACGAGGTCGAGCGCGAGCGCGAGCAGCGCATAGCAGAGATATTTGCCAACCAGCGCTACGATGTAAGGCGGAATGTAGAACGCGCTCGACGGCGACACCGCGAGATTGAGCAGCGGCACGATGATCGCCGCCGCGAACAGGATGAGAACGGTGCTGGCGATGCGGCGATCGGCGCCGAAGAAGCGTTGCGTGATCATGCTTCCACCGCCCGGCCCTTCAGCGCGAACAGGCCGCGCGGACGCTTCTGGATGAACAGGATGATCAGCACCAGCACTACGATCTTGCCGAGCACGGCGCCGGCATAGGGTTCGAGGAACTTGTTGACGATGCCGAGCGAGAAGCCGCCGACCAGCGTACCCCACAGATTGCCGACACCGCCGAAGACGACGACCATGAAGCTGTCGATGATGTAGCCGCGTCCGAGATTGGGCGAGACGTTGTCGATCTGGCTGAGCGCGACACCGGCGATGCCGGCAATGCCGGAGCCGAGCGCGAAGGTCAGCGCGTCGACCCAGGGCGTCCTGATGCCCATGGAAGCGGCCATGCGGCGGTTGGCGGTGACGGCGCGCATGCGCAGGCCCCAGGGTGTATGCTTCATGACGTAGAGCAGCACGCCAAACACCAGGAGCGCGAAGACCAGGATCCACAGCCTGTTCCAGGTGATGGCCAGTTGGCCGACGTCGAACGAGCCCGACATCCAGGATGGATTGCCGACCTCCTGGTTGGTCGGCCCGAAGATGGTGCGCACGGCCTGCTGCAAAATCAGCGAGATGCCCCAGGTGGCCAGAAGCGTTTCCAGCGGCCGGCCATAGAGGAGGCGGATGACGCCGCGCTCGATGGCGAGGCCGACGAGCGCTGCGACCAGGAAAGCGAGCGGCAGCGCGATGACCAGCGACCAGTCGAACAGTTCCGGAAAGGACGTGCGGATCACCTGCTGGACGACGAAGGTGGTGTAGGCGCCGAGCATGACCATCTCGCCATGTGCCATGTTGATGATGCCCATGACGCCGAAGGTGATGGCAAGGCCGATGGCCGCGAGCAGCAGCACCGAACCTAGAGAAATGCCGTACCAGATGTTCTGGCCTGCATCCCACAGCGCCAGCGTTGAATTGATGGCGCCGATCGCGGATGAGGCCGCGTCCTTGACCGCGCCTCCGGAACTCGCCTCGACCGAGGTGAGCAGCGATAGCGCGTCGCGGTCGCCGCGCGCGGCAATCACCGAGATCGCGGCAAGCTTGTCGGCCTCGGGCTTGTCCGAAACCAGAACCGATGCCGCGCGGGCCTGATCGAACAGCGCCATGACGGCCGGTTCCGTCTCGGCGGTGATGGCGGCATCGAGCGGTTCGATGTTCGCCGCGTCCGGCGTCTTGAACATGGTCGCGGCGGCTGCAATCCGCACGGCCGGGTCCTTGGCGCGCAGCGTCAGCGTGCCGAGCGCGTCGCGGATGACGCGGCGCAAGCTGTTGTTGACCTTGATCTTGGTGAGGTCGGCCTTGGCGGCAGTTGCTGATTTCTCGCCGCTCAGAGGATCGAGCAGGTCGATGCCGTCGCCGGCGTCCTTGCCGACGAAGACCTGGGAGTCGGCCTTGCGGATGTAGAGATTGCCGTCGGCGAGCGCCGAAAGCGGCAGCTCGACCGCAGGGTCGCCGGTGGCGGCAAGCTCGCGCACCACGGCCTCGGTGGCCGAGAAGCTGGTGCCGGTGGCGAATTTGGCGATGATGGCGCGCAGGTCGGCTTCGGCGTTCGACGGCAACAAACTTGCCATCAGAAACAACAGCGTGAGGCCGAGAGCGCGCAACAGGATCATCCGTTCAGATACTCGTCTGGGGCTGGAATTGCGCGTCCGGGCGGACTGGAGGAGGAGTTCGCCCGGACGCTTCGCGGTCCTGGCCGTGGAGAGAACCACGACCGATCAGACCCGGGAGGATCAGTTGGTTCCCTTGCCGCCGCACTTGCCAGTGGCAACGTTGAAGTTGCCGCAGGACAGAGGCGCGCGCCAATCCGAGATCAGGTCCTTGGAGTCAGGCAGGAAGTCGGACCATTCGTCGCCCATCACCAGGCCCGGCGTCTGCGAGACGGTCTCGAACTGGCCGTCGGCCTGGATCTCGCCGATCAGCACCGGCTTGGTGATGTGATGGTTCGGCATCATGGTCGAATAGCCGCCGGTCAGGTTCGGCACCGAGACGCCGACCATAGCGTCGATGACCTTGTCCGGATCGGTGGTGCCGGCCTTCTCGACCGCCTTCACCCACATATTGAAGCCGATATAGTGGGCTTCCATCGGGTCGTTGGTGGTGCGCTTGTCGTTCTTGATGAACTTGTGCCAGTCGTCGATGAACTTCTTGTTCTCGGGCGTGTCGACGCTCTCGAAATAGTTCCAGGCGGCGAGATGGCCTACCAGCGGACCGGTGTCGAGGCCGGCCAGCTCTTCCTCGCCGACCGAGAAGGCCATGACCGGGATGTCCTCGGCCTTGATGCCCTGGTTGCCGAGCTCCTTGTAGAAGGGCACGTTGGCGTCGCCGTTGACGGTCGAGACGACGGCCGTCTTCTTGCCGGCCGAGCCGAACTTCTTGATCGCCGAGACCTCGGTCTGCCAGTCGGAGAAGCCGAACGGCGTGTAGTTGACCATGATGTCCTCGGCCGGCACGCCCTTCGCCTTCAGATAAGCTTCGAGGATTTTGTTGGTGGTGCGCGGATAGACGTAGTCGGTGCCTTCAAGCACCCAGCGCTTCACCGAGCCGCCGTCCTCGCTCATCAGGTAGTCGACGGCCGGGATGGCCTGCTGGTTTGGAGCGGCACCGGTGTAGAAGACGTTGCGCTCGCTCTCCTCGCCCTCATACTGGACCGGATAGAACAGGATGTTGTCGAGTTCCGAGAACACCGGCAGCACCGACTTGCGCGACACCGAGGTCCAGCAGCCGAACACGGCCGCGACCTTGTCCTTGGAGATCAGCTCGCGCGCCTTTTCGGCGAACAGCGGCCAGTTGGACGCCGGATCGACGACGACGGCCTCGAGCTTCTTGCCGAGCAGGCCGCCCTTGGCGTTCTGCTCCTCAATCAGCATCAGCATGACGTCCTTCAGCGTCGTCTCCGAAATCGCCATGGTCCCCGACAGCGAATGGAGGATGCCGACCTTGATCGTGTCGTCGGCCGCCTTTGCAGGCGCCGTCAGAAGACCGGCGGCGAGCACGCCAGCCGAAAACATTTTTGTTATTGTCGAGAAGTTACCCCTCATATTGCACACTCCCATTCTGGTTGTTTTGCGTCGCAACAGAGCTATGCAACCACCATGCCAATCCAGGAAAAGCGGGCAAGACAGCCGGATATCCGAGCCTTATCAGCGAGTTACAATATTAGCTGCCCAACATGTAACGAAGTCCGGATCGTTCAAATGAGGCAAAATCGCGCAATGCTGCCTATATTTTGCCCAAATGGGATCCATGCCCACTTTTTGAGCCTGGCGCGTCGAATTGCGGCACGCGGCAGGTTGCGGTGCAGCGGGGAAATAGGGCAAGGTCAGCTTCGAACCGAGCGATGCCATGACCTCCCGTATCTCCAGCATTTTCAGCATCTTGCTATTGCTTGCCGCAACCGGAGCAGCCCGCGCCGACTTCACCGACGGCAAGATGCCCGACGGGATCTACCATTGCGAGGTCTACCTGCTCGGCGCCTTCCTCAACCTCGGCGACATCACCATCAAGGGCAATGTCTATAGCGGCCCGGTCACTTTCGGCACCGCGCCGCAAGGCTACAACTATCAGATGAATGCCAATGGCGAGTTCCACTGGCTGGGTCC